>NZ_JBDQQT010000021.1:0-53556 GCF_039888625.1 Pseudomonas sp. CAU 1711 | reverse complement strand
CGGCGGCCAGAAACACCGAAATGAGCGAGCCATCTGGTCGATTTTGACCCACTGGCCGCTTTCAAAATTGGCGAAGGCCGAAGTCAGCCAGAAAAACCGCTCTACTTCAGACCTTCCTTAGCAGTTTGCATCCCGATGAGCGTGGCCGCAGCGCTTGCCGGGCTTTAGTTCAGGCGCTGCGTTACTACCGCAGCCTGGGCATTCACTTCACCCGCATCATGACTGACAACGGCAGTTGCTATGGTTCACGCAAGTTCCGCCGTCTTGTCAGACGATTGGGGCTGCGCCACCTGCGCACCAAACCCTATACGCCACGCACGAACGGCAAGGCCGAACGCTTCATCCAGACCAGCCTGCGCGAATGGGTCTATGCCCGCAGCTACGACAGCTCCGAGCAACGCGCAGCCCATCTGCTGCCATGGCTGCACCATTACAACTGACACCGCCCACATGCCAGTCTCGGCTACAACCCACCCATCAGCCGCGCGCCACTTCCACTGAACAACGTACTGGGTTTACATATTTAGTCGTTCTCCATCTGATATACGCTTCAAGCCTGTGCCCCAATATATCGCCGTGCAATTGATCGTGATGGCTGCGGTCAACCCGACTTCTGCAACTGGGCACTGATTGTCGGAGTTGAGGGCGGAAATCAGTGGGTTGTTTCTGGATTGCCGTCCAAGGCCAGCAAGGCCAAGGACGGTGAAGGTTTCAAAGACCCGCTACCCAATAGATCGGAAGGCTGCACCACTTAAGTGAACAGCATTACCGCAATGCGCGGGCCTCTGCGAGCTTGCCGGTGCCGGCGCTTACTTGAGGCGGCGCTCGACGCCTTTTTCCACCAGGATCTTGGCCGAGATCTCCTCCACCGAGAAATGCGTGGAGTTGATGAAGGGGATGTTCTCGCGGCGGAACAGGTTCTCCACCTCGCGCACCTCGAACTCGCACTGGGCGTAGCTGGCGTAGCGGCTGTTGGGCTTGCGCTCGTGGCGGATGGCGGTGAGCCGGTCGGGGTCGATGGTCAGGCCGAACAGCTTGTGCTTGTAGGGCCTGAGTGCCGCCGGCAGCTGCAGGCGCTCCATGTCTTCCTCGGTCAACGGGTAGTTGGCGGCACGGATGCCGAACTGCATGGCCATGTACAGGCAGGTGGGCGTCTTGCCGCAGCGCGACACGCCGATCAGGATCAGGTCGGCCTTGTCGTAGTAGTGAGTGCGGGCGCCGTCGTCGTTGTCCAGGGCGAAGTTGACCGCCTCGATGCGCTCCATGTAGTTGCTGTTGCTGGCGATGGAGTGCGACTTGCCGACGGAGTAGGAGGAGTGCTCGCTCAGCTCGGCTTCCAGCGGGGCGAGGAAGGTGGAGAAGATGTCGATCATGAAGCCGTTGGAGTGGGCCAGGACGTCGCGGATATCCTGGTTGACCACGGTATCGAAGATGATCGGCCGGGCGCCGTCCTTCTCTGCGGCCAGGTTGATTTGCTGTACCATGGCCCGCGCCTTGTCGACGCTGTCGATATAGGGGCGGGTGAGTTTGGTGAAGCTGATGGCCTCGAATTGTGCCAGCAGGCTCTGCCCCAGGGTTTCCGCGGTGATGCCAGTGCCGTCGGAAATGAAGAATGCGGTTCGTTTCATTGATGCCGAGGCCTTAAGTCGGGAACGATTCTTGGCTATCATAGGCGCCCTTTGTCGGGCCGGTGCCGGTCGGCATTGTGACTTATTTTCTTGAGGCAAAGCCAGGCTGCGGCGTGCCGCGGCGGCTCTGCCACGTACTGTGGAGAGTTCACCTTGGTAGAGTACGTCGTTTCCCTCGATAAGCTCGGCGTCCACGATGTGGAGCGTGTAGGGGGCAAGAATGCATCCCTGGGCGAGATGATCAGCAACCTGGCCGGCGCCGGCGTCTCGGTGCCCGGCGGTTTCGCCACTACCGCCCAGGCCTACCGTGACTTCCTCGAACAGAGCGGCCTGAACGACCGTATCCACGCCGCCCTCGATGCCCTCGACGTCGACGACGTCAACGCCCTGGCCAAGACCGGCGCGCAGATCCGCCAGTGGGTGATGGACGCCGAGTTCCCGGCCCAGCTGGACGCCGACATCCGCAAGGCCTTCGCCGCGATGAGCGCGGGCAACGACAACATGGCCGTGGCCGTGCGCTCCTCCGCCACCGCCGAGGACCTGCCGGACGCCTCCTTCGCCGGCCAGCAGGAGACCTTCCTCAATATTCGTGGCGTGGACAACGTGATCCGCGCCGCCAAGGAGGTGTTCGCCTCCCTGTTCAACGACCGCGCCATCGCCTACCGCGTGCACCAGGGCTTCGACCACAAACTGGTCGCCCTGTCCGCCGGCGTGCAGCGCATGGTGCGTTCGGAAACCGGCACCGCCGGGGTGATGTTCACCCTCGACACCGAGTCGGGCTTTCGCGACGTGGTCTTCATCACCGGCGCCTACGGCCTCGGCGAGACCGTGGTGCAGGGTGCGGTGAACCCCGACGAGTTCTACGTGCACAAGCAGACCCTGCAGGCCGGCCGCCCGGCCATCCTGCGCCGCAACCTGGGCAGCAAGGCGATCAAGATGGTCTATGGCGACGAGGCCAAGGCCGGTCGCTCGGTCAAGACCGTCGAAGTCGACCGCGCCGAACGCGCGCGCTTCTGCATCAGCGACGCCGAGGTCAGCGAGCTGGCCAAGCAGGCGCTGATCATCGAGCAGCACTACGGCCGGCCGATGGACATCGAGTGGGCCAAGGATGGCGACGACGGCAAGCTGTACATCGTCCAGGCCCGTCCGGAGACCGTGAAGAGCCGCGCCAGCGCCACCGTGATGGAGCGCTACCTGCTGAAAGAGAAGGGCACCGTGCTGGTCGAGGGCCGCGCCATCGGCCAGCGCATCGGCGCAGGCCGGGTGCGGGTGATCCACGACGTGTCCGAGATGGACAAGGTGCAGCCGGGCGACGTGCTGGTCTCCGACATGACCGACCCGGACTGGGAGCCGGTGATGAAGCGCGCCAGCGCCATCGTCACCAATCGCGGCGGGCGCACCTGCCACGCGGCGATCATCGCCCGCGAGCTGGGCATTCCGGCGGTGGTCGGCTGCGGCAACGCCACTTCGGTGCTCAAGGACGGCCAGGGCGTCACCGTGTCCTGCGCCGAGGGCGACACCGGCTTCATCTTCGAGGGCGAGCTGGGCTTCGACATCCGTAAGAACTCGGTCGACGCCATGCCCGAGCTGCCGTTCAAGATCATGATGAACGTCGGCAACCCGGACCGCGCCTTCGACTTCGCCCAACTGCCCAACGAGGGCGTGGGCCTGGCCCGTCTGGAATTCATCATCAACCGCATGATCGGCGTGCACCCCAAGGCGCTGCTCAACTTCGCCAGCCTGCCGGCTGAGATCAAGGACAGCGTCGAGAAGCGCATCGCCGGTTACGACGATCCGGTCGGCTTCTACGTCGAGAAGCTGGTCGAGGGCATCAGCACCCTGGCCGCGGCCTTCTGGCCGAAGAAGGTCATCGTGCGCCTGTCGGACTTCAAGTCCAACGAATACGCCAACCTGATCGGCGGCAAGCTCTACGAGCCTGAGGAAGAGAACCCGATGCTCGGCTTCCGTGGCGCCTCGCGCTACATCAGCGAGAGCTTCCGCGACTGCTTCGAGCTGGAGTGCCGCGCGCTGAAGAAGGTGCGCGGCGAGATGGGCCTGACCAACGTCGAGATCATGGTGCCCTTCGTGCGTACCCTCGGCGAGGCCGCCCAGGTGGTCGAGCTGCTCGCCAGCAACGGCCTGGCCCGCGGCCAGAACGGCCTGAAGGTCATCATGATGTGCGAGCTGCCGTCCAACGCGCTGCTGGCCGAGGAGTTCCTCGAACACTTCGACGGCTTCTCCATCGGCTCCAACGACCTGACCCAGCTGACCCTGGGCCTGGACCGCGACTCCGGCATCGTCGCCCACCTGTTCGACGAGCGTAACCCGGCGGTGAAGAAGCTGCTGGCCAACGCCATCGCCGCCTGCCGCAACGCCGGCAAGTACATCGGCATCTGCGGCCAGGGCCCCTCGGACCACCCGGACCTGGCCAAGTGGCTGATGGAGCAGGGCATCGAGAGCGTGTCGCTGAACCCGGATTCGGTGCTGGATACCTGGTTCTTCCTGGCCGAGGGCCAGCAGGGCTGATCCGCTCCCTACCGGCGAAGGGCGGGAGCGATCCCGCCCTTTTTTGTGCCTCGTCATCCCTGGCCGGCGCCGAGCCCGGCAACATTCTTGTGCAAGAAGCAGCATGCAGAGCAGTAGTGAATTGTTTCCCGTCGCCCTGGTCAGTGCCGAGTTGCGCGGCGACCTGAGCGAGGACGTGTACCGCCTCAAGCCCGGCAACAGCCCGGACTCCTCCGTCGAGCTGGCCGTCACCCGCCTGGGTCTGGCCGGCCAGGCCCACGGCGGCGTGCCGGTGATCCTGCTACACGGCAGCTTCTCCAACCGGCGCTTCTGGTACTCGCCACGCGGCATCGGCCTCGGCCCCTTCCTCGCGCGCGCCGGCTTCGACGTGTGGATCGCCGAGATGCGCGGCCACGGCCTGTCGCCGCGCAACCGGGCGTACAAGCGCAACAGGGTGGCGGACTACGCCCGCTACGACCTGCCGGCCATCGCCGCCTTCGTTCGCGAGCAGAGCGGCCAGGCGCCGCACTGGATAGGCCACTCGCTGGGCGGTACCACCCTGGTCGCCGCCCTCGGCGGCGCCTACCTGGATGGCGAGCACGCCGCCTCGGCGGCCATCTTCGGCACCCAGATCAGTCGCATCTACTGGCCGCTCAAGGTGCCGCCGGTGGAGTGGGGCAGCCGCCTGTTGCTCAAGGGCTTCCAGCATATTTCCGGCAGCCGTTTCAAGCGCGGCCCGGAGGACGAGCCGATCGGCCTGGCCCTGGAAAGCCTGCGCTGGCATGGCCTGTTCGGTCGTTTCGGCGACCGCGAGCGCGACTGGTGGGCCGGCCTGGCCGATGTCCGAGTGCCGTTGCTGGCGGTCAGTGCCGCCGGCGACATGCAGGACCCGGCTTGGGCCTGTCGCAAGCTCTATGAGCAGTTCATCGGCGCGCCGCGCCAGTTCCTGCTGCTGGGCAAGGAGGGCGGCTATTCCAGCGATTTCGGCCATGTCGAGATGCTGGTCAGCAAGGAGGCGCAGGCCGAAGTCTGGCCGCTGGTCGAGCACTGGCTGCGCGAGCTGAGTCTACCTGCGGAAAAGCTGCAGGATTGAGCTTACATGGGCGTCGACATGCGGCTAAGATGCGGCGAAATTCGCCTGCCCGGTCTTGCCAGCCATGTTTGTCGCACTGGAGCGCCTGATCAACCTGCAGGACGGCTATCGTCGAACCTTCAAGGTCGCCGGGCATGATCTGCTGTTGCTGGTGGTCGAAGAGCAGCCCGTGCTGCTGGAGAACCGCTGCCCGCATCGCGGCGCGCCGTTGCACGACGCCACGCTGAGCGGCCAGACGCTGCGCTGCGCGCGCCACGGCATCGAGTTCGACCTGCGCAGCGGACGGCCGCTGAACGGCCAGTGCGCGTCGTTGAGCCTGCTGCGGCTGGCCTATGATGGCGACCGCATCGGCATCGATATCTGAGTTTCCACTGTCAAGGAGAGTCCCATGCAATACGTCACCCCCGATCTGTGCGACGCCTACCCGGAGCTGGTGCAGGTGGTCGAGCCGATGTTCGCCAACTTCGGCGGCCGCGACTCCTTCGGCGGCGAGATCGTCACCGTCAAGTGCCACGAGGACAACTCGCTGGTCAAGGCCCAGGCCGACCAGCCCGGCCAGGGCAAGGTGCTGGTGGTCGACGGCGGCGGCTCCATGCGCCGCGCACTGCTAGGCGACATGATCGCCGAGAAGGCGGCCAAGAACGGCTGGGAAGGCATGGTGATCTACGGCTGCGTGCGCGACGTCGACGTGCTGGCGCAGACCGAGCTGGGCGTGCAGGCCCTGGGCAGCCACCCGATGAAGACCGACAAGCGCAATATCGGCGACCTCAACGTGGCAGTGACCTTCGGTGGGGTGACTTTCAAGCCCGGCCACTTCGTGTATGCCGACAACAACGGCATCATCGTCTCGCCCGAACCGCTGAAGATGCCGGAATAAGGTTCGGCCCGGCCCGCCGCGGCGGGCCGGAATCGCCGCGAGGGCGGCG
Source organism: Pseudomonas sp. CAU 1711 (assembly GCF_039888625.1). Taxonomy (NCBI): domain Bacteria; kingdom Pseudomonadati; phylum Pseudomonadota; class Gammaproteobacteria; order Pseudomonadales; family Pseudomonadaceae; genus Pseudomonas; species Pseudomonas sp. CAU 1711. The sequence goes on along the minus strand of NZ_JBDQQT010000021.1, from coordinate 47,404 downwards.
GGCGCGATGTGACTCGGCTCTAGCTCGGCACGTCTAGGCAACAAATCCGTGCGAGGTAGGCATGTACGATCCATTCGAAGAGTCCCTGCGCGACCTGCTCAAGTCATCGTCGAGCGAGCACGACGACGATGCCGCGCTCGGTCGCGTGCTCAAGACCGCCAACCGCCAGGTCGGCGCCGGCGATCTGTTCTGCCTGCTCGGCCGCAGCCTCGAAGCCGTCATGATCGCGCTCAACAATGGCTCGGCGCACCTGGCTCCCGTTTCCCGTCGCACCCGCTGCGCAGACAAGGCTGACTGAATATGGAATTCGATCCCTGGACTCAAAGTCTCGTTAACGCCATGAGCTCGGTGTGGGGGCCCATCGCCGGCTTCATTCCGCGCTTCTTCGGCGCGTTGGTGGTGGTGCTGCTCGGTTTCGTGGTGGCCAAGCTGCTCGATACCCTGCTGTCCAAGCTGCTGGCCAAGGTCGGCCTGGACCGTCTGATGGCCGGTACCGGGCTGAACAAGATGCTGTCGCGCGTCGGCATCCAGGTGCCCGTATCGATCCTGATCGGCAAGATCGTCTATTGGTTCGTCCTGCTGATCTTCCTGGTCTCGGCCGCCGAGTCGCTGGGCCTGGATCGCGTCTCGGCGACCCTCGACGTGCTGGCCCTGTACCTGCCCAAGGTGCTCGGCGCGGCCGTGGTGATGCTGGCCGGCGTGCTCCTGGCGCAGCTGGTCAGCGGCATCGTGCGTGGCGCCGCCGATGGCGTGGGCCTGGACTATTCCGCCGGGCTCGGGCGCATCGCCCAGGGCCTGGTGATCATCATCAGCATCTCGGTGGCGATCGGCCAGTTGGAGGTCAAGACCGACCTGCTCAACAACGTCATCGCCATCGTGCTGATCTCCGTCGGCCTGGCCATGGCGTTGGCCCTCGGCCTGGGCAGCCGGGAAATCGCCGGGCAGATCCTCGCCGGCATCTATGTGCGCGAGCTCTACGAAGTCGGGCAACAAGTGAAGGTCGGCGAGGTCGAAGGGCAGATCGAAGAGATTGGCACCGTGAAGACCGTGCTCCTGACCGAGGACGGCGAGCTGGTGTCGGTGGCCAACCGCACCCTGCTCGAACAGCGCGTCAGCAGTCGCTGAGTCGCCAATCCCTGCTAATGTATGCGGCCAGCGCGCCCGCGGTGCGGGCCTGCGCTGTCATCTGACCTGACCGGCACGAGTCGTTTTGAACAAGGCCCAAGCGCTTCCCACGCGGTACGACCCACGCGAGCTCTCGGACGAGGAGCTGGTGCAGCGTGCGCATGTCGAGTTGTTCCACGTCACCCGGGCATACGAGGAACTGATGCGGCGTTACCAACGCACACTGTTCAATGTATGCGCGCGTTACCTGGGTAATGAGCGCGATGCCGACGATGTTTGTCAGGAAGTCATGCTGAAAGTGCTGTATGGCCTGAAGAACTTCGAAGGCAAGTCCAAGTTCAAGACTTGGCTATACAGCATCACTTATAACGAGTGCATTACTCAGTATCGTAAAGAGCGGCGCAAGCGCCGTCTGATGGACGCCCTGAGTCTCGACCCGCTGGAGGAGGCCTCCGACGAGAAGGCGCCCAAGCTGGAGGAGAAGGGCGGACTGGACCGCTGGCTGGTGCATGTCAATCCGATCGACCGGGAGATCCTGGTGCTGCGCTTCGTCGCCGAACTGGAGTTCCAGGAAATCGCCGACATCATGCATATGGGCCTGAGTGCCACCAAGATGCGCTATAAGCGCGCCCTCGATCGCCTTCGCGAAAAGTTCGCCGACACCGCGGAAACTTAATTAAATCGAAACAATCCTATGCTCGCGCCTGGGTATTTTTGTTACAATGCCCGGCTAGCTGTTACCTGCCGTCTGCAGGGCGGCTATTTAATCGTCATATTGATGGGGATTTACGGATGAAATTGAAAAACACCTTGGGCCTGGTCATAGGTTCGCTGGTAGCGGCTACTTCCCTGAACGTGCTGGCCCAGGGCCAAGGCGCTGTCGAAATGGACGCCTTCGGCAAGCGTTACTTCACCGACAGCTCGCGTGACCTCGAGAACGGCAACCTCTACGGCGCCTCCGTCGGCTACTACCTGACCGACGACGTGGCCCTGGCGCTGTCCTACGGCGAATACCACGACATGAACTCCGAAGACAGCTTCGGCGCCGACGGCCACAAGGACATCAAGGGCAACCTCGCCGCCCTGGATGCCATCTACCACTTCGGCACCCCGGGTGTCGGCCTGCGTCCGTTCGTGTCGGCCGGCTTCGCCCACCAGAACATCAGCAACATCCCGGCCCGTACCGGCCGCGATCACAGCACCTTCGCCAACCTGGGCACCGGCCTGAAGTACTACTTCACCGAGAACTTCTTCGCCAAGGCCAGCCTGGATGCCGCCTACAACATCGACGCCAACGAGACCGAGTGGCTGGCCGGCGTTGGCCTGGGCATGAACTTCGGCGGCGCCTCCAAGCCGGCCCCGGCTCCGACCCCGGCGGCCGAGCCCGCCCCGGTCGTCGAGGAAGTTCCGCCGACTCCGGAGCCGGCCGAGACCGTGCGTGTGGAGCTGGACGTGAAGTTCGACTTCGACAAGTCCAAGGTCAAGGAAGAGAGCTACGGCGACATCAAGAGCCTGGCCGATTTCATGAACCAGTATCCGCAGACCTCCACCACCGTCGAAGGCCACACCGACTCCGTCGGCACCGACGCCTACAACCAGAAGCTGTCCGAGCGCCGCGCCAATGCCGTGCGCGACGTGCTGGTCAACCAGTACGGTGTGGGCGCCGAGCGCGTCGGTTCGGTCGGCTATGGCGAGTCCCGTCCGGTCGCCGACAACGCCACCGAAGCCGGCCGCGCCGTGAACCGTCGCGTGGAAGCCGAAGTGGAAGCCCAGGTCAAGTAACAGGCCTAGGTTTACCGAGAAGCCCGGCCAGCAGGCCGGGCTTTTTCTTGCCCGTCATTTAACCGTCACCGAATCGTTATCATCCCGCCACGCCGGCGCGTTGCAATCGTGCCGAACTAGGGAGGGCGAACGATGCGGCTGTGCGTAATCGGTGCGGGCTATGTGGGATTGGTGACGGCGTGCTGTTTCGCCGAAATGGGCAATCGGGTGGTTTGCGTCGAGCGGGATCCCTTTCGCCTGGCGCGCCTGCGGCGCGGCGAGGTGCCGATCTACGAGCCCGGCCTGCAGCCCATGCTGCGCGAGCACCTGGCCAGCGGTCAGCTGAGTTTCACCGACGAGCTGGCCGAGGGTGTCGAGCGGGTCGAGATCGTCTTCATCGCCGTCGGCACGCCGACCGCAGAGGATGGCTCGGCGGACCTCAGTCACGTCCTGGCGGTCGCCGAGCAACTGGGCCGTACCCTGACCCGGCCCTGCCTGGTGGTGGACAAGTCCACCGTGCCGGTGGGCACCGCCGAGCGCGTGGCCTGGTCGATCCGCGAGCGCCTGGCCGCGCGCGGCCTGGGCTTCGCCGTACGGGTGGCGAGCAACCCGGAGTTTCTCAAGGAAGGCAGCGCGGTCGAGGACTTCATGCGCCCGGACCGGGTGGTGCTGGGCTGCGACGATGACGAGAGCGCCGAACAGCTGCGCCGCCTCTATGCGCCTTTCCTGCGCAACCATGACCGCGTGCTGCAGATGGGCGTGCGCGCCGCCGAGTTCACCAAGTACGCGGCCAATGCCTTTCTCGCCACCAAGATTTCCTTCATGAACGAGATGGCCGGGCTGTGCGCCAGGCTGGGCGTTGACATCGAGGACGTGCGCCGCGGCATCGGCAGCGACCGGCGCATCGGTACCCACTTCATCTACGCCGGCTGCGGCTATGGCGGCTCCTGCTTTCCCAAGGACGTGCGCGCGCTGATTCGCAGCGCCGAGTTGGAGGGCTTCGAGCCGGCCATCCTGCGCGCGGTGGAGGCGCGCAACGCGCTGCAGAAGACCCTGCTGATCCAGGCGCTGCGCGAGCACTTCAACGGCCTGCTGCGCGGCCGCGTGGTGGCGCTCTGGGGCCTGGCCTTCAAACCCGGCACCGACGATCTGCGTGAGGCGCCGAGCCTGGTGCTGCTCGATGCCCTGCTGGCCGCCGGTGCCCGCGTGCAGGCCTGCGACCCCGTGGCCTGTGCCGGCGTGGCCACGCGCTACGCCGAGGCCGTGGCGAGCGGCCAGCTGCGCCTGGGCGAGTCGCCCTACGCGGCGGTGGAGGGCGCCGATGCACTGGTGCTGGTCACCGAGTGGAAACAGTTCCGTCAGCCGGACTTCGCCCGGATTCGCGGGCTGATGCGCATGCCGGTGCTGTTCGACGGGCGCAACATCTACGACTCGGCGGAGATCGCCGAACTGGGCTTTCTCTACCGCGGCATCGGCCGGCCGCAGGCGGGGCGGAGCAAGGCCGAGGTGGCCTGATCCGCGGCCGGGCGGGGCGAATCACCTCGCGTTCGCCGCAGATAGTTTCGCGACAGCCTGTTAGACTGCCCGCCGTCCGATTCACCGCAGTCCAGAGGATGCTCATGATCAAGAAATGTCTGTTCCCGGCGGCCGGCTACGGCACCCGCTTCCTGCCCGCGACCAAGGCCATGCCCAAGGAGATGCTGCCGGTGGTCAACAAGCCGCTGATCCAGTACGGCGTCGAGGAGGCCCTGGAGGCCGGCCTGACCGAGATCGCCATGGTCACCGGTCGCGGCAAGCGCGCCCTGGAAGACCATTTCGACATCAGCTACGAGCTGGAGCACCAGATCCTGGGCACCGACAAGGAGAAGTACCTGGCCTGCATCCGCCGCCTGATCGACCAGTGCACCTTCTCCTACACCCGCCAGGTCGAGATGAAGGGCCTGGGCCATGCCATCCTCAGCGGGCGCCCGCTGATCGGCGACGAGCCCTTCGCCGTGGTGCTGGCCGACGACCTGTGTTTCAACCTCGAAGGCGACGGCGTGCTGCAGCAGATGGTCAAGCTGTACAACCAGTTCCGCTGCTCCATCGTCGCCATCCAGGAAGTGCCGCCGGAGGAGACTTACAAGTACGGCGTGATCTCCGGCGAGATGATCCGCGACGACATCTTCCGGGTGAATGCCATGGTCGAGAAGCCCAAGCCCGAAGACGCCCCGTCCAACCTGGCGATCATCGGCCGCTACATCCTCACCCCCGACATTTTCGAGCTGATCGAGCAGACCGAGCCGGGCAAGGGTGGCGAGATCCAGATCACCGATGCGCTGATGAAGCAGGCCCAGGACGGCTGCGTGATCGCCTACAAGTTCAAGGGCAAGCGCTTCGACTGCGGTGGCGCCGAGGGCTACATCGACGCGACCAACTTCTGCTACGAGAACCTGTACAAGACCGGCAAGGCCTACTGACGGGCCCGGCGTTCGAACGAGGCCACCTGCGGGTGGCCTCGTCGTTCTAGGGAATGGCCATGGCTTCCGAGCCCGGCCCCAGCGGTTGGCCGTAACTGAACTCGACATAGTTACCAGCCGGGTCGCGCAGGCCGCAGTAGTAGCCGACCGGGTAGGGCTCGTCGCGCGGCGGCCAGATCAGGCAACCGCCCTCGGCGGCGCGCGCGGCGATGGCGTCGACCGCCTCGCGGCTGTCCAGGGCGAAGCCGAAATGACTGTAGTCGTCGGCTGCCAGGGCGCGGTCGTTGCCGCCGGGCATGATGACGAAGATGAACTGATGCTCCTTGCCCGGTTCGGCCATCCACACGATGCGCGAGCCCTTGCCGGCGCGCTGGTGGATCACGCGCATGGCGCAGTACTCCTGGTAGAAGGCGATGCAGGCATCCAGATCGGGCACGTGCAGGGCGACATGGGTGAGGGTGGGGCGCATGGGGGTTCCTCCGCTATCGCTTTCAGCATACACGCAGGCCATCTCCGCTATCCTAGGGCGCTGGCAAGGAGAACTACAGCATGCCTTATGACTTCGACCTGTTCGTGATCGGCGCCGGCTCCGGCGGCGTGCGCGCCGCCCGTTTCGCCGCCGGCTTCGGCGCCCGCGTGGCGGTGGCCGAGAGCCGCTACCTGGGCGGCACCTGCGTCAACGTCGGCTGCGTGCCGAAGAAGCTGCTGGTCTACGGCGCCCACTTCGCCGATGACTTCGAGCAGGCCGCAGGCTTCGGCTGGAACCCGGGCGAGCCAGCCTTCGACTGGCCGACCCTGATCGCCAACAAGAACCGCGAGATCCAGCGCCTCAACGGCATCTATCGCAACCTGCTGGTGAACAGCGGGGTGACGCTGCTGGAAGGCCATGCGCGCATCCTCGGTCCGCAGCGGGTCGAGGTGAATGGCCGGCAGTACAGCGCCGAGCGCATCCTCATCGCCACCGGCGGCTGGCCGCACATTCCTGACATCCCCGGCAAGGAGCTGGCCATCGGCTCCAACGAGGCCTTCTTCCTGCCGCAGCTGCCCAGGCGCGTGCTGGTGGTCGGCGGCGGCTATATCGCCGTCGAGTTCGCCTCGATCTTCCACGGCCTCGGCGCACAGACCTCGCTGCTCTATCGCCGCGAGCTGTTCCTGCGCGGCTTCGACGGTGCGGTGCGCCGGCACCTCAAGGAAGAACTGGAGAAGAAGGGCCTCGACCTGCAGTTCAACAGCGACATCGAGCGCATCGAACGCCAGGCCGACGGCAGCCTGCTGGCGACCCTGTGCGACGGCCGCCGCCTGGAAACCGACTGCGTGTTCTACGCCACCGGCCGGCGCCCCATGCTGGACGACCTCGGCCTGGAGAACACCGGCGTCGAGCTGGACGACAGCGGTTTTATCCGGGTCGACGAGCAGTATCAGACCGCCGAGCCCTCGATCCTCGCCCTCGGCGACGTGATCGGCCGCGTGCAGCTGACTCCGGTGGCCCTGGCCGAGGGCATGGCCGTGGCGCGCCGCCTGTATCGCCCCGAGGAATACCGCCCGGTGGACTATCGCAATATTCCCACCGCCGTGTTCAGCCTGCCCAATATCGCCACAGTCGGCCTCACCGAGGAGCAGGCGCGGGCCGAGGGGTATGAGGTCAGGGTCTTCGAGAGCCGCTTCAGGGCGATGAAGCTGACCCTCACCGACTGCCAGGAGCGCACGCTGATGAAGCTGGTGGTCGATGCTGCAACCGACCGGGTGCTGGGCTGCCACATGGTCGGCCCCGAGGCCGGCGAAATCGTCCAGGGCCTGGCTGTGGCGATCAAGGCGGGCGCCACCAAGCGGGTGTTCGACGAGACCCTGGGCATCCATCCGACGGCGGCCGAGGAGTTCGTCACCCTGCGCACGCCGCTGGGCGCCTGATGCCGGCGTGGCGGGCCTGAGGTAAACTCCGCGACCCGCCACATGCCACGACTTTCCCCATGCAGCAGCTGTTCTACTTCTCCGATCTGTTCGGCGTCGCCGTCTTCGCCATCACCGGCGCCCTGATGGCCGGGCGCAAGTCCATGGACCTGTTCGGCGTGCTGGTCATCGCCATCATCACCGCCCTCGGCGGCGGCACCCTGCGCGACCTGATCCTCGACAACCATCCGGTCAGCTGGATCCGCAACGACACCTATATCCTGGTCGCCTCGCTGGCCGCCGTAGGCACCGTGCTCTGGGTTCGTCTGACCCAGCCGATCCACGAGCGCGGCCTGCTCATCGCCGACGCCTTCGGCCTGGCCGTGTTCACCGTGATCGGCACCGAAGTGGCGCTGCAGCACAACGTGCCCTACAGCACCGCGATAATCATGGGCGTGATGACCGGCGTGGCCGGCGGGGTGATGCGCGACGTGATCTGCAACGAGATTCCGCTGATCTTCCAGAAGGAGATCTACGCCACCGCCTGCATCCTCGGCTCGCTGGTGTTCATCGGCCTGCGCGAGCTGGACACCCCGCACTGGCTGGATACCGGCATCGCCATGCTGGCCGTGCTGTTGACCCGCCTTGCGGCCATTCACTGGCGTCTGTCGCTGCCGCGCTTTCACCTGCTGGATCGCGACTGAGCAAAACTGCCGGCTTTCGCCCAGAATAGGCGCCAGCGTTGTGGAGGACCGAGCCGTGGAACCCATGCTGGACGAGCGCGGCGGACTGCCGCCCCTGGATCAGTTGATCGCCTGTCACGAGTGCGATCTGCTGATGCACCATCCGCACCTGCACGAGGAGCAGAAGGCCTGCTGCCCGCGCTGTGGCTACGAGCTGGTGGTGCGCCGCGCGCACATGCAGCGCCGGGCCATGGCCCTGGTGCTTACCGCGCTGATCCTCTTCGTGCCGGCCAACTTCCTGCCCATCCTCAGCCTCAACCTGCTCGGGCAGAACGGCGTGGACACCGTGTGGAGCGCGGTGGCGGGGCTCTACCATTCGAACATGCAGGGCGTCGCCGTGGTGGTGTTCCTCTGCAGCATGCTGATCCCGCTGCTCAAGCTGCTGTGCCAGCTGTTCGTTCTGCTCAGTCTGCCCAGGCCGGCCTGGCGTCCCTATGCGATCGGCTACTACCGTCTCTATCACCACCTACGCGAGTGGGGGATGCTGGAGGTCTACCTGTTCGGCATCATCGTCTCCATCGTCAAACTGATCGACATGGCCGAACTGCACCTGGGCGTCGGCCTGGCCTGCTTCGTCGGCCTGATGCTCGCCCAGGTCTGGCTCGAAGTGACCATGTCGCCGCACCAGGTGTGGGATGCGCTGGAAGAAGGGGAGGAGGGCGAACATGCGCGCGCTTGATGCCGGCATCGTCGTCTGCGACGAATGCCACAAGCTGGAATACCTGCGTGAGGGTGAAGAGCAGCACTGCGCCCGCTGCGGCGCCCGCCTGCATGCCCGGCGGCCCAACAGCATCGCCCGCACCTGGGCCCTGCTGATCACCGCCGCCATTCTCTATGTGCCGGCCAACCTGCTGCCGATCATGACGGTCAGCTTCCTCGGCAAGGGCATGCCCTCGACCATCATGGGCGGGGTGGTCGAACTGATCCATGCCGACATGCTGCCGATCGCCGCCGTGGTGTTCGTCGCCAGCATCCTGGTGCCCACCTTCAAGCTGGTCGGCATCGCCCTGTTGCTCTATTCGGTGCAGCGCCACCAGCCGATGTCGGCGCGCCAGCGCATCCTCATGTACCGCTTCATCGAGTGGATCGGCCGCTGGTCGATGCTCGACATCTTCGTCATCGCCATCCTCGTCGCCCTGGTCAACTTCGGCAATCTGGCGACCATCACCGCCGATCTTGGCGCAGCGGCCTTCGCCAGCGTGGTGATCCTGACCATGCTCGCGGCAGTGACCTTCGATCCGCGCCTGATCTGGGACAACACCGATCAGGAACTGGAAGTCGACGAGCCGCAGCCCGGCGCAACCGCTGTGCAGCGTTGAGAGCGAGCGTTCAGGCGCTGTGTGGCGGTGTCCTCCAAATAGGATGGGTTAGAGTGCAGTGTTAATGAACCCGTTCTGGGCATCTGCCGGCCTTTTCATGAGAGCTTTCAACGATTGAAGCGCTCCACCAGGGCGTACTGGCCCTGGGCGGTGGCGGTCAGCTCGGTGCTGAGCTGAGCGGTGCTCTGCGCCTCGCCGGCGGTCTGGTCGGCCAGCTGGGCGATGGTGGTGATGTTCTGGTTGATCTCGTCGGCCACCGCGCTCTGTTCCTCGGCGGCGGCGGCGATCTGGTTGGCCATGTCGGTGATGTTGGCCACCGCGTCGCTGATGCCGGCCAGCGCCTGGTCGGCCTGCTGCACGCGCTCGACGCCCTCGTCGGCCTGCTTGCGGCCGATTTCCATGGTCATCACCGCCTCCTCGGCGGTGCGCTGCAGCTTGGCGATCAGGCCGTGGATCTGCTCGGTGGACTCGGCGGTGCGCTGGGCCAGCGAGCGCACCTCGTCGGCCACCACGGCGAAGCCGCGGCCCATCTCGCCGGCGCGCGCCGCCTCGATGGCGGCGTTGAGGGCGAGCAGGTTGGTCTGGTCGGCGATACCCTTGATCACGTCGACCACGCCGCCGATCTCGTTGCTGTCCTGGGCCAGGCGCGACACGGTCTCGCCGGTGTCGCCCACCGACTGCGACAGGCGCTGGATGGCCTCGCGGGTTTCCGAGGCGACCTTGCGGCCCTCGCCGGTCAGGCGGTTGGCTTCCTGGGTGGCGATGGCGGCGCGCGCCACGTTGCTGGCGACTTCCAGGGTGGTGGCGGCCATCTCGTTGATCGCGGTGGCCACCTGCTCGGTCTCCACGCGCTGGCGCTCCAGGCCGGCGGAGCTGTTGTGCGACAGCTTGTCGGCCTGGCGGGCCTGGCTGGTCAGGCGCTCGGCGCTGTCCTGCAGGCGGGTCAGGCAGGTCTTCAGGCGCGCCTCCTGGCTGAGCATGGCCATTTCCAGGCGCGCCTCGGCGCCGCGGCTGTCGGTGTACATCTGCGCGATCAGCGGGTCGGAGGTGGTCTGCTCGGCCAGGCGCAGCAGGCGCTTGACCCCGCGGGTCTGCCAGGCGATGCCGGCCAGGCCCAGCGGCACGGAGAGCAGGGCGGCGAGCAGGAAGCCCCAGGTCGAGCCCAACCAGTGGCCGATGAGGAAGCCAATCTGGCTGATCAGGATGAACGGCAGCCAGGCCTGCAGCATCGGCAGCCAGCGGTCGCTGCTCGGAACCGCCGAGCGTCCGGCATTGATCCGCGCGTACAGCGCCTCGGCGCGGCGCACCTGCTCGGCGCGGCGCACCTGCTCGGCGCTCGGCTTGACCCGCACCGACTCGTAGCCGACCACCTGGCCCTTGTCGAGCATCGGCGTGACATAGGCGTTGACCCAGTAGTGGTCGCCGTTCTTGCAGCGATTCTTCACCACGCCCATCCACGGCCGGCCCTTCTTCAGCGTCGTCCACAGGTGGGCGAACACGGCCGGCGGCACGTCCGGGTGGCGCACTATGTTGTGCGCCGAGCCCGTCAGTTCTTCGCGGCTGAAACCGCTGACCTCGACGAAGGCGTCGTTGCAGTAGGTGATCTGCCCCTTCAGATCGGTGGTGGAGATCAGCCGCTGCTGGGCTGGGAAGGTGCGTTCGCGTTGGGTGACCGGCTGGTTGTTCTTCATTAGACGCAAGTCCGTTTCTGCTTTGCTGCTTAATCGGCCCGGAGCGGGAAAAGTTGAGCCGCGGAGATGCCGGCCAGTCTATCCGGATTCGCCGCGCGCAACAGGCCTTTCTCGGCGCGCGAGCGCTCTGGCTCGCCCGCCGAGGCTCAGGTGCTCAGCATCTGACGCAGCACGTGGTGCAGGATGCCGCCGGCCTTGAAGTACTCCACCTCGTTCTGCGTATCGATGCGGCACAGCACCTCGACTTCCCGATGGCGGCCGTCCTCGTGCTGGATGTCCAGCGCCAGGGTCATGTGCGGGCGCAGTTCGACGCCATCCAGGCCGCCGATGGTGAGCTTCTCGCGGCCGCTCAGGCCCAGGCTCGTACGGCTCTGCCCGGGCCGGAACTGCAGCGGCAGCACGCCCATGCCGACCAGGTTGGAGCGGTGGATGCGCTCGAAGCTCTCGGCGATCACTGCCTTCACGCCCAGCAGGTTGGTGCCCTTGGCCGCCCAGTCGCGGGACGAACCGGTGCCGTACTCCTTGCCGGCGAAGATCACCAGCGGCACGCCCTCGGCCTGGTAGCGCATGGCCGCGTCGTAGATCGCCAGCTTGTCGCCGCTCGGCCAGTGCAGGGTATTGCCGCCTTCCTCACCGCCGAGCATCTCGTTGCGGATGCGGATGTTGGCGAAGGTGCCGCGCATCATCACCTCGTGGTTGCCGCGCCGCGAGCCGTAGGAGTTGAAGTCGGCCGGTGTCACGCCGCGCTCGCTCAGGTAGCGCCCGGCCGGGCTGTCGCGCTTGATGTTGCCGGCGGGGGAGATGTGGTCGGTGGTCACCGAGTCGCCGAGCAGGGCGAGGATGCGCGCGCCATGGATGTCGCCGATATGCGGCGGGTCGCCGGCGATGTCTTCGAAGAAGGGCGGATGCTGGATATAGGTGGAATCGGCCTGCCACTGATAGGTGGCGGCCTTGGGTACGGCGATGGCCTGCCACTGGGCGTCGCCGGCGAACACTTCGGCGTATTCCTTGCGGAACATGGCGCTGTCGACCTTGGCGATGGCGGCGGCGATCTCCGCCTGGGATGGCCAGATGTCCTTGAGGTACACGGGCTGGCCGTCCTTGCCGTTGCCCAGCGGCTCGCGGGTCAGGTCGATGCGTACGCTACCGGCCAGGGCGTAGGCCACCACCAGCGGCGGCGAGGCCAGCCAGTTGGCCTTGACCAGCGGATGCACGCGACCCTCGAAGTTGCGGTTGCCGGACAGCACCGAGGCCACCGTCAGATCGCCGGCCTGGATGGCCGCCTCGATGGGCTCCAGCAGGGGCCCGGAGTTGCCGATGCAGGTGGTGCAGCCATAGCCGACCAGCTCGAAGCCGAGCCGGTCCAGATAGCGGCTCAGGTCGGCGGCGGCGAAGTACTCGGTGACCACCTTGGAGCCGGGGGCCAGCGAGCTCTTCACCCAGGGCTTGCGGCTCAGGCCTTTCTCCACGGCCTTCTTCGCCAGCAGGCCGGCGGCCATCATCACGCTGGGGTTGGAGGTGTTGGTGCAGGAGGTGATGGCGGCGATCACCACGGCGCCGTCCTGCAGTTGGTAGCGCTGCCCGTCGTGCTCGACCGGGTTGCCGTTCCGCTCGGCCTCGGCCGCTCTCGGCTGCAGGGCGAGCAGGTCGGCGAAGGCCTTGCCCACCTGCGGCAACGGTACCCTGTCCTGCGGGCGACGGGGCCCGGCCAGGCTGGCCTCGACCGTGCTCAGGTCGAGGGCCAGGCTGTCGTCGAACAGCGGCTCGTCGCCGGGCGCGCGCCACAGACCCTGGACCTTGGCGTAGGCCTCGACCAGCCGCACCGTCTGCTCGTCGCGCCCGGACAGGCGCAGGTAGCCCAGGGTGATCTCGTCGATCGGGAAGAAGCCGCAGGTGGCGCCATACTCCGGGGCCATGTTGGCGATGGTGGCGCGATCGGCCAGCGGCAGGTCGGCCAGGCCGTCGCCATAGAATTCGACGAACTTGCCCACCACGCCCTTGTTGCGCAGCATCTGGGTCACGGTCAGCACCAGGTCGGTGGCGGTGATGCCCTCGCGCAGCCTGCCGCTGAGGCGGAAGCCGATCACCTCGGGAATCAGCATGGATACCGGCTGGCCGAGCATGGCCGCCTCCGCCTCGATGCCGCCGACGCCCCAGCCGAGCACGCCGAGGCCGTTGATCATGGTGGTATGCGAGTCGGTGCCCACCAGGGTGTCGGGGAAGGCCCAGGTCACGCCGTCTTCCTCCTTGGTCCAGACCGTGCGGGCCAGGTACTCCAGGTTGACCTGGTGGCAGATGCCGGTGCCCGGCGGCACCACGCGGAAGTTGGCGAAGGCGTTCTGCCCCCAGCGCAGGAAGGCATAGCGCTCGCCGTTGCGCTGCATCTCGAGGGCGACGTTCTCGGCGAAGGCGGAGGGCGTGGCATAGCGGTCGACCATCACCGAGTGGTCGATCACCAGGTCCACCGGCGACAGCGGATTGATCTTCTGCGCGTCGCCGCCGGCCGCGGCCATGGCCGCGCGCATGGCGGCCAGGTCGACTACTGCCGGCACGCCGGTGAAGTCCTGCATCAGCACCCGCGCCGGGCGGAACTGGATCTCGTGGTCGCCGCGCCGCTCGATCAGCGCCTTGATGTCATAGGCACTGACCGTGGCGTTGTCCTCGAAGCGCAACAGGTTCTCCAGCAGCACCCTGAGCGATTTGGGCAGGCGCGCGATGTCGCCCAGGCTGCCGAGGGCGGCGAGGCTGTAGTAGCTGTAGTGCTGGTCACCGACCTGCAGAGCGCGGCGACACTTCAGGCTATCCAGTGCTGGCATGGCGGAACTCCTGCGCGATTGATCCAGTGAAACTAGACCTTATGGTCAGCTCCTTCCACCGATCCGGCCCCCGGCGTGCGCGACTCGGCTATGATGCGCGGCCGAGGAGAACCGCATGAATACCCTGCTACTACACTGCCGCCCGGGCTTCGAGGGCGAAGTCTGCGCCGAGATCGCCGAGCATGCCGCGCGCCTGGACGTCGCCGGTTACGCCAGGGCCAAGGCCAACGGCGCCTATGCCGAATTCGTCTGCAGCGAGGACGAGGGCGCCGAGCGCCTGCAGCGCAAGCTGCGCTTCGAACGCCTGATCTTTCCGCGCCAGTGGGCGCGCGGGCGCTTCGTCGAGCTGCCGGAAAGCGACCGGGTCGGCGCGCTGCTCGCGGTGCTGGCCGAGTATCCGCAGTGCGGCAGCCTGTGGCTGGAAGTGTTCGACAGCAACGAAGGCAAGGAGCTGTCGACCTTCTGCAGGAAGTTCGAGGCGCCGCTGCGCAAGGCCCTGGACAAGGCCGGGCGGCTGGTCGAGGACGCCGGCAAGCCGCGCCTGCTGCTGACCTTCGTCAGCGGCCGGCAGGCCTTCGTCGGCATCGCCCCGGCGAACAACTGCGCCATGTGGCCGATGGGCATCCCGCGCCTGAAATTCCCGCGCGAGGCGCCGAGCCGTTCCACCCTCAAGCTGGAGGAGGCCTGGCACCACTTCATTCCGCGCGCCGAGTGGGACGCCCGCCTGGCCGCCGGCATGACCGCCGTCGACCTGGGCGCCGCGCCGGGCGGCTGGACCTGGCAACTGGTCAATCGCTCGCTCAAGGTGATCGCCGTGGACAACGGGCCGATGGCCGAGAGCCTGATGTATTCCGGGCTGGTCGAACACCAGCGCGCCGATGGCTTTACCTTCCGCCCGCGGCGGCCGGTGGACTGGATGGTCTGCGACATCGTCGAGAAGCCGGCGCGCACCGCCGCGCTGATCGAGACCTGGCTCGGCGAGGGCCTGTGCCGCGAGGCGGTGGTCAACCTCAAGCTGCCGATGAAGCAGCGCTATGCCGAGGTGCGCCGCCTGCTCGAACGCATCGACGACGGCCTCAAGGCGCGCGGCCTGAAGGTCGGCATCGGCTGCAAGCAGCTTTATCACGACCGCGAGGAAGTCACCTGCCATCTGCGCCGGCTGTAGGTAGGAGCGAGCTCTGCTCGCGAATGAAGGGTTCGCGAGCAGAGCTCGCTCCTACAGGCGTTCGTTCACTTCTGCTGACGGCAGGCCCAGTAGCTCTGCTTGTGGCCGTGGGCCTGGTAGTCCAGGGCCAGGCGCTCGGCCTCTGCGCGGCTCAGGCCGGCGCGCACGACGAACTGGTTGCCGTTGTCGTCCAGGCGCTTCACGCACCAGTCCCGTTGCGTCGCCACCGTTCGCCCTCCCGCGCTGGGCGTGTTCCGTCGTTTACGCCACAATAGTCGCCGTTTTCCGGAGTAGCCCATGTCCCTCGATACCGATGCCATCCTCGACGCCACCGGCCTGTTCTGCCCCGAGCCGGTGATGATGCTGCACAACAAGGTGCGCGACCTGCCGGCCGGCGGCCTGCTCAAGGTGCTGGCCACCGATCCCTCGACCAAGCGCGACATCCCCAAGTTCTGCATGTTCCTCGGCCACGAGCTGGTGGAGCAGGGCGAGGACGGCGGCGTGCTGCTCTACTGGATTCGCAAGAAAGCCGACTGATGACCTACTACTTCGCCTACGGCTCCAACATGAATCCGGCGCGCATGCAGGCGCGCGGGCTACGGGTGGTGGAAGCGCTGGCGGGGCATCTTCCCGGTTACCGGCTGTGTTTCGACAAGCGCGCCCACGACCACCCCGGGCGCGCCTACGCCAATATCCGCCATAGCCATGCCGGGCGGGTGGAAGGCGTGCTCTATCGCCTGGCCGACGAGGCCGAGATGCTCAAGCTCGATCACTTCGAAGGCACGCCGGTGTTCTACAGCCGCGAGCGCATGCCGATCGAGACCGCGCGGGGCGCGCTGAGCGCCTGGCTCTATATCGCCAATCCGGCCTGGCGCAGCGAGGGCCTGGCGCCCAGCCGCGCCTATCTCGACCATCTGCTGGCCGGGCGCGAGCACCTGTCTGCGGACTACTGGGCGGCGCTGGCCGCCACCTGCGCGCTCGACGACTGAAGATTCCCGTAGCCCGGATGCAATCCGGGATTGCGGACGCGCTTACCCGGATTGCACTACGCGCGAATGCGCTTGCGCGCGCTGCGCGCCAGGCGTACGCCGAGCAGCGCGGCGGCGCAGGTCAGGCCTACCACCAGGCCCTGCCACAGGCCGCTGGGCCCCGAGGGTTCGCCGAACCAGTCGGCCAGCCCCAGGCCATAGCCCACCGGCAGGCCGATGCCCCAGTAGGCGAACAGGGTGAACAGCATGGTCGCGCGGGTGTCCTGGTAGCCGCGCAGGGCGCCGGCGGCGGTGACCTGCGCGGCATCGGAGAACTGGAACAGCGCCGAGTAGACCATCAGCGTGGCCGCCACCGCGATCACCGCCGGGTCCGGGCTGTAGATGCGTGCGATTTGCTCGCGCAGCAATAGCACCAGGCTGGCCGACACGCAGGCGTAGGCCAGTGCCGCGGCCATTGCCACGCCGGCGGCGAAGCGCGCGTCGCGCGGCGCGCCACGGCCCAGCGCCTGGCCGACCCGCACGGTGGCGGCCATGCCCAGCGAGTAGGGGATCATGAAGATCAGCGAGCTGAAGTTCAGCGCGATCTGGTGTCCGGCGACCACCGTGGCGCCGAGGCCGCCGATCAGCAGGGCGATCACCGCGAAGATGCTCGACTCGGCGAACACCGCCACGCCGATCGGCACGCCGACGGCCAGCAGGCGGCGAATCTGCGCCCAGCACGGCCCCTCGAAACGGGCGAACAGCCGGCTGGGCCGGTAGCAGGGCGCCCAGCTCACCCAGGCCAGCATGCCCAGGAACATGCAGCACATGACGATGCCGGTGGCCCAGCCGCAGCCGACGCCGCCCAGCGCCGGCAGGCCCAGCTTGCCGTAGATCAGCACATAGTTGAGCGGGATGTTCAGCAGCAGGCCGCACAGGCTCAGCACCATGCTCGGCCGGGTATGGCCGAGGCCGTCACTGAAGCAGCGCAGCACGTAGTACAGGGCTACGGCGGGGAAGCCGCAGGCCACTCCGCGCAAATAGCCCATGGCCGGGTCGATCAGCGCCGGGTCGACCCGCATCAGGCGCAGCACCGGCGTGGCGTTCCACAGCTGCACCGCGCACAGGCTGCCGATGCCCAGGCCCAGCCACAGGCCCTGGCGCACCAGCGGGCCGATTTCTTCCGTGGCGCCGGCGCCGAAGCGCTGCGCCACCTTGGCCGTGGTGGCCAGCAGCACGCCGGTCATCAGCAGGAACACCGGGACCCACAGCGAATTGCCCAGGGCCACCGCGGCCAGGTCGCGCGGGCCGACCCGGCCGGCCATCACGGCATCGACGAAGCCCATGGCGGTGTTGGCCAGCTGGGCGATGATGATCGGCGTGGCCAGCCGCAGCAGGGCGCGCAGCTCGCCCTGCGCGCGGGCGAGGCGGGAGTGGGTGGGCATGGGGGGAACCAGGGGTGATCGGGCCGCCATTCTAGCTTTGACGAGTTGGTCAGGAAAGCGCGTGGCTCGCGCTCTCCGCTAGAATGTCGGCACCCACAGGAGTGCCTCATGCTGATAGTCGCCGACGAAAACATCCCGCTGCTCGACGAGTTCTTCTCCGCCTTCGGCGAGATCCGCCGCCATCCCGGTCGCGCCATCGACCGCGCCGCCCTCGGCGAGGCCGAGGTGCTGCTGGTGCGCTCGGTGACCCGGGTCGACCGCGCCCTGCTCGAAGGCAGCCGGGTGCGCTTCGTCGGTACCTGCACCATAGGCACCGACCATCTCGACCTGGATTACTTCACCGAGGCCGGCATCGCCTGGTCCAGCGCCCCCGGCTGTAACGCCCGCGGCGTGGTGGACTATGTGCTGGGCAGTCTGCTGGCGCTGGCCGAGACCCGCGGGCGCAGGCTGCCGGAGCTGACCTACGGAGTGGTCGGCGCCGGCCAGGTCGGCGGCCGCCTGGTCGAGGTGCTGCGCGGCCTGGGTTGGGACGTGCGGGTCTGCGATCCGCCGCGCCAGGCCGCCGAGGGCGGCGACTTCGTCGATCTGGCGAGCATCCTGCGCGACTGCGATGTGATCAGCCTGCACACCCCGCTGGACGCCGGTACCCGCCATCTGCTCGGCGCCGCGCAGCTGCGCCGGCTGCGGCCGGGCGCCTGGCTGATCAACGCCAGCCGCGGTGCGGTGGTCGACAACGCGGCGCTCAAGGCCCACCTGCGGACGGGCGCCGAGCTCGAGGTGGTGCTGGACGTGTGGGAAGGCGAGCCGCTGGTCGACCCCGAGCTGGCCGCCCTGTGCCGTATCGCCACCCCGCATATCGCCGGCTACAGCCTGGACGGCAAGCTGCGCGGCACGGCGCAGATCTACCAGGCCTATTGCAGGGCCATGGGGCTGGAGGAGCGGGTGAGTCTGGACGAGCTGCTGCCGCCGGCCTGGCTCGGCGAGCTGCAGCTCAGCGAGGAGGCCGATATCGGCTGGGCGCTGGCCACGCTATGCCGCGCGGTGTACGACCCGCGCCGCGACGATGCCGACTTCCGCCGTTCGCTGGTCGGCGATGCCACGCAGCGCAAGGCGGCCTTCGACGCTCTGCGCAAGCACTATCCCCAGCGGCGCGAGATCGACGGCCTGCAGGTACGGTTGCAGGGCGATGCGCCGCATCTGGCGGCGCTGGTGGCGGCGCTGGGTTGCCATCCGCGCTGAGTCGGCGGCCGCGCGGCGTGGCAGAATGCGCGCCTCAGGACGCCCGGCGCGGCGCCTGCCAGGCCCGCTCCAGTTCGCGGCAGGCTTGCTGGATCATCTGCTCGGTGATGGGGATTTCGCGGCCGTCGGCATCGATGAGGGCGCCGCCCAGCGGCTGTTGCGGGTTGCGCGGAATGACGCGGGTTTGCGGGGACTGCTGTTGCGCTTTCATGGCCGTATCTCCTGGCTGTGCGGGCAGTCTAGGCCGGGCAGATGAAGACGCCGTTACAAGCCGCGCGAGAGGTTATTTCGGCGCACCGGGCGGTGCGCCGCGCTTGGAGTGCTTATGAGTTGTTTCCATCTGGGTCTGATCATCAATCCGCTGGCCGGCCTCGGCGGGCCGGCGGCGCTCAAGGGTAGCGACGGCGTGGCCGCCGAGGCGCTGGCGCGGGGCGCCGAGCCGCGCGCGGCGGAGCGCACGCGCATCGCCCTGGAGTGCCTGCGACCGGTGGCCGCGCGCCTGCAGTTCGTCACCTTCCCCGGGCCCATGGGCGCCGACCTGTTGCGCGAGCTGGGCTATGCCCATCGGGTGCTCGGCCAGCTCGGCGAGGGGCCGACCACGGCCGCGGATACCCAGGCGGCGGTGCGCGCCCTGCAGGATGCCGGCTGCGCGCTGATCCTGTTCGCCGGCGGCGACGGCACGGCGCGCGACGTGTGCGCGGCGGTGCGCGAGGAGCAGCCGGTGCTGGGCATTCCGGCGGGGGTGAAGATCCACTCCGGGGTCTACGCCATCAGCCCGCGAGCGGCCGGGCAGATGGCCCTGCGCCTGATCGAGGGCGGCCTGGTGCGCCTGTCCAGCGGCGAGGTGCGCGACATCGACGAGGCGGCCCTGCGCGAGGGCAAGGTCGGCGCGCGCCGCTACGGCGAGCTGTGCGTGCCGGTCGAGGGCGAGTTCATGCAGCACGTCAAGCAGGGCGGCATGGAGTCCGAGGAGCTGGTGCTGGTGGACCTGGCCGACTGGCTGGCCGAGAGCTGGGAGCAGGGCGTGCGCTACGTGCTCGGCCCCGGCTCGACCCTGCATGGCCTGGCGCAGAACCTCGGCCTGGACACCACCTTGCTCGGCGTGGACGTGATCGAGAACGGCCAGGTGATCGCCCGCGACGTGACCGAGGGGCAGCTGTTCGAGCTGGTCGACGGCCACCCGGCGCGCCTGCTGGTCACCGCCATCGGCGGCCAGGGCCATATCATCGGCCGCGGCAACCAGCAGATCAGCCCGCGCGTGCTGCGCGCCATCGGCCTGGACCACCTGCGGGTGGTGGCCACCAAGCGCAAGCTCGGCACCCTGGAAGGCCGCCCGCTGCTGGTCGACAGCGGCGACCCGGCGCTGGACGAGGCTTTTCCGGATGCCGTAAGGGTCTGGGCCGGCTATAAGGAAGAACTGCTCTACCCACTGCGCTGAAACAAGGAGGCATTCATGCATCAGGGAAGCTGTTTGTGCGGCGATGTCCGCTACCAGGTCGAGGGCGAGCTGACGCCCATCCAGCTGTGTCACTGCAGCCAGTGCCGGCGGGCCCAGGGCACGCCGTTCGCCAGCAATATCCCGGTGCCGGAGTCGGCCTTCCGCCTGCTCAACGGCGCCGAGCGGCTGCAGGCCTACGAGTCCTCGCCGGGCAAGCAGCGGGTGTTCTGCTCGCGCTGCGGCTCGCCGATCTACAGCCGCACCAGCAAGCTGCCGGGGGTGCTGCGCATCCGTGCCGGCAGCCTGGAGGGCGAAGTCGCCAGCCGCCCCGGCTGGCATATCTATGCCGGCTCCAAGGCCAACTGGTGGGAGCTGGACGACGACCTGCCGCAGTACGCCGAGCGCAAGGAGTAGCCGGTGCGCGCGCTACTGCTGGCGCTGCTTCTGCTCGTCGCTCCGGCCTGGGCGAGTGGCATCGACCCGCAGCGCCTGGTCATCGACGCGCGTAGCCAGGTCGGCGTGACCCTCGGCTACGATCCGGCCTACCGCCGTCTCGACTATCCCGGCGGCGACGTGTCGCTGGCCACTGGGGTATGCAGCGACGTGCTGATCCGCGCCCTGCGCGCGCAGGGCCTGGACCTGCAGCGGCGGGTGCACGAGGACATGCGCGCGCATTTCTCGGCCTACCCGAACAACTGGGGCCTGGCCCGCCCGGACCGCAATATCGACCATCGCCGGGTGCCCAACCTGATGACCTGGTTCCAGCGCCAGGGCCTGGCGCTGACGGTCAGCGACAAGCCGGCCGACTACCGTGCCGGCGATATCGTCACCTGGGATCTGGGCAATGGCCTGGGCCATGTCGGCCTTGTCTCGGATCGCCGCAGCGCGGCCGGGGTGCCGCTGATCCTGCACAACATCGGCCGCGGCGCGCTGGAGGAGGACATCCTGTTCGCCTACCGCATCACCGGACACTATCGCTTCCAATGAGTTAGCATCGGCGCAGGACGATGGAGATAGCGATGGCCCTTCCACCCCATATCCAGGCCGGCGAGCGCGTGGTGCTGTTCGACGGTGTTTGTCGGCTGTGCAACGGCTGGGCGAAGTTCCTGATCCGTCACGACCGCGCGCAGCGCTTTCGCCTGTGCTCGGTGCAGTCCGCCGAGGGCCAGGCGATCCTCGCCTGGTTCGGCCTGCCCACCGAGCGGTTCGAGACCATGGCCTATGTCGAGGGCGAGGCGCTGTTCGTGCGCTCCGATGCGGTGCTGCGCATCGTCGCCCAACTGCCCGGTGCCTGGCGCCTGCTGGCTGGCCTGCGCGTGCTGCCGCGGGCGCTGCGCGACTGGTGCTACGACCGCATCGCGTTGAACCGCTACCGCCTGTTCGGCCGTTACGACAGCTGCCTGCTGCCCGACCCGGACCACGCCCGGCGCTTCCTCGACACCGCCGAGCCGCGTTCATGAGCCTGCTCTCCAGCGGCCGGCGCGCGGCACTGCGCCTGGCCTGGCGCTTCGTCGCGCCGTACCGCTGGCGCCTGGCCGGCGCCCTGGCCGCGCTGCTGTTCACCGCCGCCATCACCCTGTCCATGGGCCAGGGCATCCGCCTGCTGGTCGACCAGGGTCTGGCCACCCAGTCGCAGGCGGCGCTGAACCAGTCCATCGGCCTGTTCTTCGTGCTGGTGCTGGCCCTGGCGGTCGGCACCTTCACGCGCTTCTACCTGGTCAGCTGGATCGGCGAGCGCTTCGTCGCCGATATCCGCCAGCGCGTGTTCGATCACCTGATCGGCCTGCATCCGGGCTTCTACGAGAGCAACCGCGCCTCGGAGATCCAGTCGCGGCTGACCGCCGACACCACGCTGCTGCAGACGGTGATCGGCTCCTCGCTGTCCATGGCGCTGCGCAACGGCATCATGCTGATCGGCGGCGTCGGGCTGCTGTTCTTCACCAATGCCAAGCTCAGCGCCATCGTGGTCTGCTCGCTGCCGCTGGTGGTGGCGCCGATCCTGATCTTCGGCCGCCGCGTGCGCGCGCTCTCAAGGCAGAGCCAGGACCGGGTCGCCGATGTCGGCAGCTACATCGGCGAGACCCTCGGCCAGATCAAGACGGTGCAGGCCTACAACCACCAGGCGCAGGACAAGGCACGCTTCGCCGGCACGGTGGAGGCGGCCTTCGCCACCGCCGGCAAGCGCATCCGTCAGCGCGCCTGGCTGATCACCGTGGTCATAGTGCTGGTGCTCGGCGCCGTCGGCGCCATGCTCTGGGTCGGCGGCATGGACGTGATCGCCGGGCGCATCAGCGGCGGCGACCTGGCCGCCTTCGTGTTCTACAGCCTGATCGTCGGCATGGCCTTCGGCGCCATCAGCGAGGTGATCGGCGAGCTGCAGAGCGCGGCCGGCGCCGCCGAGCGCATCGCCGAGCTGCTGCGCACGCAGAATATGATCGGCGCGCCGGGCGAGGGCGAGCGCTTGCGCCTGCCCGCGCGGGTCAGCGGCAGCCTGGAGCTGCGCGGCGTGCGCTTCAGCTACCCGAGCCGGCCCGAACATCCGGCCATCGATGGCATCGATCTGGCCGTGCGCGCCGGCGAGACCCTGGCCCTGGTCGGCCCCTCCGGCGCCGGCAAGTCGACCCTGTTCGACCTGCTGCTGCGCTTCTTCGACCCGCTAGAGGGCGAGATCCTGGTCGAGGGCGTGCCGATCCAGCGGCTCGACCCGGCCGACCTGCGCCGCTGCTTCGCCCTGGTGTCGCAGAGCCCGGCGCTGTTCTACGGCAGCGTGGCGGACAACCTGCGCTATGGCCGGCCGCACGCCAGCGACGTGGAGGTCGAGGCGGCGGCGCGCGCCGCCCACGCCCACGAATTCATCGAGCGCCTGCCGCAGGGCTATGCGACGCACCTGGGCGAGGCCGGTCTGGGCCTCTCCGGCGGCCAGCGCCAGCGCCTGGCGATTGCCCGCGCGCTGCTCACCGACGCGCCAATCCTGCTGCTGGACGAGGCCACCAGCGCGCTGGATGCCGAGAGCGAGCACCTGATCCAGCAAGCCCTGCCGGCGCTGATGCGCGGGCGCACCACCCTGGTCATCGCCCATCGCCTGGCCACGGTGAAGAACGCCGACCGCATCGCGGTGATCGACCGTGGCCGCCTGCAGGCCATCGGCAGCCATGGCGAGCTGGTGCTGGGCAACCCGCTGTACGCCCGCCTGGCCGAGCTGCAGTTCAACACCGAGCGGCGTGAGCACGCCTGAGGAGCGCGAGTGGAAAAGGACTTCGGCGTGGTCGTGCTGGGCGGCTACGGCAATTTCGGCCAGGTCATAGTGCGACGACTGGCGGCGACGTCGGCCATGCCGCTGTGGATCGCCGGGCGTGACCGGGCCAAGGCCGAGGCCCTGGCCGCCGAGACCGGCGCCCGGGCGCTGCCGCTGGACATGAACGCCGCCGACCTGGTCGAGCGGCTGCGCGCCACCGGCGCGCGTCTGCTGATCTCCACCGCGGGCCCCTTCCAGGGCCAGGACTACCGGGTGGCGCGCGCCGCCATCGGCGCCGGCATGCACTATGTGGACCTGGCCGATGCGCGGGCCTTCGTCTGCGCCATCGGCGAGCTCGACCCGGCGGCCAGGGCCGCCGGGCTGCTGGTGTGCAGCGGTGCCAGTTCGGTGCCGGCGCTGGCGGCGGCGGTGATCGACGAGCTGCTGCCGCGCTTCTCGCGTCTGGACGCCATCTGGCATGGCATCAGCTCCTCGGAGAAGACGCCGGGCATCTCGACCCTGGCGGCGGTACTCGACTATTGCGGCAAACCCTTGAGCCAGTGGCGCGATGGCACCTGGCGCCAGGTGTTCGGCTGGCAGGATCTGGCTCGCCACGACTTCCCCGCGCCGCTCGGCCGGCGCTGGGTGGCCAACTGCGATATCCCCGATCTGCAGCTGTTTCCGACCCGCTATCCGAGTGTGCGCAGCGTGCGCTTCTCCGCCGGTGTCGGCCTGCGCCTGACCCAGTTCGGCACCTGGGCGCTGTCCTGGCTGGTGCGCGCCGGGCTGCTGCGCAGCGCGGTGCCGCTGGCGCGCCTGCTGCACCGCGGGGCGGTGGCGGTCGAGCGTTTCGGCGATGGGCGCAGCGGCATGTTCGTACGTCTCGACGGGCTGGCGACCGATGGCCAGCCGCTGCGGCTGTGCTGGGAGCTGCTGGCGCAGAGCAACGACGGGCCGAACATCCCCTGCATGGCCGCCGTGGCCCTGGCGCGCAAGCTGGCCGATGGCAGCCTGCAGGCGCGCGGCGCCATGCCCTGTCTGGGCCTGGTCAGCCGCGAGGAGTACCTGGCCGAACTGGACGGGTTGGCGATCGGCAGCGCCCTGCGTTCGCTCTGATCAGGCGTGGCCACGCGGGCGGATGGTGGCCGCCGCGCCGGTCGAGGCGAAGATGATCGCGCCTATCGCCAGCCACTGGCTCAGGCCGAGCATCTCGCTCAGGAAGATCAGCCCGGACATCGCCGCGATGGCCGGCTCCAGGCTCATCAGCACGCTGAAGGTGCGCGCCGGCATGCGGGTCAGGGCGACCATCTCCAGGCTGTAGGGCAGTGCCGAGGACAGCACCGCCACGGCCAGGGCCACCGGCAGCAGCTCGATGGAGAACAGCTCGCCGCCGACCTGCCACAGGCCGATGGGAAACACCAGGAGCGCCGCCACCAGGGTGCCGAAGGCCACGGTCTGCGCGCCGTGGGCGGCGCCGGCGCGCTGGCCGAAGAGGATATACAGCGCCCAGCAGACCCCGGCGCCGAGCGCCAGGCCCATGCCCAGCGGGTCGAGGTGGTCCTCGGCGCGGGTGTCCGGCAACAGCAGCCAGAGGCCGAGGGCGGCGAGGGCGATCCACAGGAAGTCCAGCAGGCGGCGCGAGCCCAGCAGGGCCAGGGCCAGCGGGCCGGTGAACTCCAGGGCTACGGCGATGCCCAGCGGGATGGTCTTCAGCGACATGTAGAACAGCAAGTTCATCGCCCCCAGGGCCAGGCCGTAGCCGAGCAGCGAGCGCCAGGCGGCGAAGTTCGGCCGGGTGCGCCAGGGGCGCATGACCAGGCACAGGATCAGCGCCGCCAGGCTCAGGCGCAGGGCCGTGGTGCCCTCCGGGCCGATCAGCGGGAACAGGCTCTTGGCCAGGGACGCGCCGCTCTGGATGGAGGTCATGGCGACCACCAGTAGGGCGATGGGCAGCAGCAGGGTGGAGCGGGGCATGGCGATGTCCGGGGGCGTTAGCCAATAAAAAAACCGGCCACAGGGGCCGGTTTCTGCAACTCAGCCCAGCTTAGCGGTATTCGCAGAGGTAGGCGGTGTCGACGGCGACTTTCAGCTGGAACTTGCTGTTGCCCGGCACGGTGAACTGGCTGCCGGCGGCGAAGGTTTCCCAGTTGTCGCTGCCCGGCAGCTTGACGGTCAGCGCGCCGGCGACCACGTGCATGATTTCCAGCTGGGCGGTGCCGAACTCGTATTCGCCGGGCGCCATCACGCCGATGGTGGCCGGGCCTTCGGCCATGGCGAAACCTATGGATTTGACGGTGCCGTCGAAGTATTCGTTGACCTTGAACATGGCGGGTTCCTCGGAGGGGTCAAAAAAGGCTCGCCAGTATGCCCAAGCGGCCGGGCTCAGTCAGCACTCAGGAGGCAAATATCAGCGGCAGCAGCCGGGCGGTGTTGCGCGCATCCTCCAGGGCCCGGTGCTGCTGGCCCTGGAACTGCAGGCCGGTCAGTTGCAGGGCGCCGTGCAGGCCCAGCGGGCGCTTGAGCCGGCGACTGTCGGCGAAGCCCTGCTTGAGGTTGTGGTGGGCGATGTCCTGCAGGCTACTGCGCAGGCCGTGGCGCTGCCACTCCAGGTGCAGCTGGCGGCGGTCGTAGTCGCCCCAGCTGCCCCAGCCGACCAGATGCGGCAGGTGCGGCGCCAGCCAACGCTCGAACTGCGGCCAGACCTGGGCCAGCGGCTGGGCGCCGTCGATCTGGGCCTGGGCGATATGGGTCAGCTCGCGGCAGAAGGTGGTCAGGCAGGGCCTGCGTAGCGGCCGCACGAAGCGCTGGAAGTGCTCCAGCTCGTGACCATCGCCGGCGACCAGGCTGGCGCCGATCTCGATGATCTCCATGTCTTCCACTGGCCAGCCGCCTTCTTCCGTGGTGGCTTCCAGGTCGATGATCAGCCATTGCCGCATGCGTTCCTCCTTGGCTCGCAGCCAGTATGGTGCGCCATCGCGCCCAGGGCAAAGGGCGCTGGCCCCGGCTTGCGGGTATGCTGGGGCCTCAGTCAGCGAGGAGCTATACATGGCAAAGGTGGCATTCATCGGTCTGGGCGTGATGGGCTTTCCCATGGCCGGGCATCTGGCCCGCGCGGGTCACGAGGTTCGCGTGTACAACCGCTCGGCGGCCAAGGCGCAGCTGTGGCGCGAGCGCCATGCCGGCGAGGTGGCGGCGACGCCCTGCGAGGCGGCGCGGGGCGCCGAGCTGGTGATGAGCTGCGTGGGCAACGATGACGATCTGCGCAGCGTGCTGCTCGGCGCGCAGGGCGCCTTCGCCGGCATGTCCTGCGGGGCGGTGCTGGTCGACCATACCACCGCCTCGGCCCGGGTCGCCCGCGAGCTGGCCGCCGTCGCCGCGCAGCAGGGCCTGGGCTTTCTCGACGCACCGGTGTCCGGCGGCCAGGCCGGCGCCGAAGGCGGCGCGCTGACGGTGATGGTCGGCGGCGAGGCGGCGGTTTACGCGCGCGCCGAGCCGGTGATCGGCGCCTATGCCAGGATGAGTCGGCTGATGGGGCCGGTGGGCAGCGGCCAGCTGACCAAGATGGTTAACCAGATCTGCGTCGGCGGCCTGCTCCAGGGCCTGGCCGAGGCGCTGCACTTCGCCCAGTGCGCCGGTCTCGACGCCCAGGCGGCGATGGAGGTGATCGGCAAGGGCGCGGCACAGTCCTGGCAGCTGGACAATCGTCACCAGAGCATGCTGCAGGGCAGGTTCGACTTCGGCTTCGCCGTCGACTGGATGCGCAAGGACCTGGCCATCCTCCTGGACGAGGCGCGCGGCAATGGCGCGCAGCTGCCGGTCACGGCGCTGGTTGACCAGTTTTACGCCGACGTGCAGGCCATGGGCGGCGGGCGCTGGGATACCTCCAGCCTGATCGCCCGGCTCAAGCAGCGCGTCTGAGGCGGCTCGGCAAGTGACGGGCGAGGCGCTAGAATCGCCCGCTTTCCGATCCGCCCAGCACGAGGTGGCCCGTGCAATGTCGTCCCGGCTGCGGTGCTTGCTGCATCGCCCCCTCCATCAGCTCGCCGATTCCCGGCATGCCGCAGGGCAAGGCGGCCGGTGAGCGCTGCCTGCACCTGACGGCCGAGCTGCTCTGTGGCATCTTCGATCAGCCCGAGCGCCCGGCGGTGTGTGCCGCCTTCGCCGCCGATCGCGCCGTCTGCGGCGACAGTCGCGAGGAGGCGATCCGCCTGCTCGGCTGGCTGGAGCAGGCCACGGCCTGACGTATTTCTTCCATCCACTCCACCGAGGAACAAGCATGGTTTCGTTGCGCGCGGTTGCGCTTTTCGCTGGTGCTCTGCTGCTTGGCATGCAGGCCCAGGCCGAAGACTGGCAACTGGTCAAGGACGAGGACGGCATCAAGGTCTATCTGAGCGAGGTGCCGGGGTCGAAGTACAAGGCCTACCGCGGGGAGACCAGCATCGCCAGCGATATGCGCACCCTGCGCGCCCTGCAGGAGGATGTGCAGGGCTCCTGCGCCTGGATCTACGCCTGCGCCGGGCAGCGTCTGCTCAAGCACGAAGGCGTCGAGAGCTGGGTCTATACCCGCTTCGCGATGCCCTGGCCGGTGCAGGCGCGCGATGCGGTCGTGCATCTGGTGACCGAGGAGGGCGCCGACGGCAGCCTGACGCGCAGGATGGTCGGCCAGCCGGATTACCTGCCAGGGGTGAAGGAGCATGTGCGCGTCACCAGCCTGAAGGGCCTCTGGCGCTTCGTGCCGCAGGGCGAGCGGGTCGAGGTGGTGTACCAGGTGCACAGCGAGCCGGGTGGCAGCGTGCCGTCCTGGCTGGCCAACAGTTTCGTGGTGGATGCGCCGTTCAATACCCTGAAGGCCCTGCGAGCGCTGGCGGAGGGTCGTTGAACCCCAAAAGGCTCATCGCACATGCGTGGGGATGCGCGGGTTGACGCCGGACTGGCAAGATTGTGTGAGTCTGGAGGGATTTGCTTTCAAGCCGATTATCGAGCCTGCCGATACTTCCCGTTTCGCCCCGCCGGGCGACTCACTTTTCTTTGTTTGCGGATCGCCGCCCGGCGCAAAGAAAAGTAAGCAAAAGAAAGCGCCCCCGACATCCGGCCCCGCCTGCGGCGGGGTTCCCTCCTTCTGGTGTCGCTCCGGGGGCTGTCACGAAGGGACGTCCCTGTCCCTTCGTTCCTCGCTCGGCGT
Organism: Pseudomonas sp. CAU 1711; assembly: GCF_039888625.1. Lineage (NCBI taxonomy): Bacteria > Pseudomonadati > Pseudomonadota > Gammaproteobacteria > Pseudomonadales > Pseudomonadaceae > Pseudomonas > Pseudomonas sp. CAU 1711. The sequence goes on along the minus strand of NZ_JBDQQT010000021.1, from coordinate 18,931 downwards.
CCTGCCTCGCGTCCCCCTGCGCAACACCTCCACTCGGCCTTCTGACGGGGACTCCGGCTCCGAGCTGCTCGATGCTCTTTCTCTTCTTTTCGTTCCTCTCCCTCGAACTGTCAGGCAGCACCAAACGCCCCTTGCAGAAGGGTGAGTGGAATCGTTGCGCAGAGGGGTGAGCCGCATGGATGCGGCGAAAGGCTTAAAGGGCCATGGATGGCCCTTGTAAGCCGACCCTCGGAGCGGCGATGGAATGAACGGACCCGTAGCGCAGCGTAGGGCCGGATGAAGGGGCAAGCGGTTTTGCTTACTTTTGCCGCGATTGGCAAAAGTAAGTCGCCCGGCGGGGCGAAACAGGAGGTATCGACACGCTCGGAAACCAGCTTGAAATCAAGCCAGCTCCGGCCCACACATAATCTTGCCAGTCCGGCATCAAGGCCTCGTGCCATTTTTAAAGGCAAAAAAAGCCCGGCCATGCGGCCGGGCGAGGCACTACTCCGCAGGAGCGAAGGGGATCAGGCAGTCTCTGCCAAAGCTTGAATCTGTTGCTGGGAAGCGACCTCGCCGATCACCAGGATCGCCGGGCTCTTCAGCGCAAAGTCGGTGGCCGCCTGCTGCATGGCGGCCAGGGTGCTGCGGCACTCGCGCTGCTGCGGCAGCGAGGCGTTCTCGATCATCGCCACCGGCATGTCGGCGCGCATGCCGCCGGCCAGCAGGCTGTCGCGAACCTCCGCGAGTTTCGCCACGCCCATGTACACCACCAGGGTGGTGCCGCCCTGGGCCAGGGCCTGCCAGTTCAGGCTGCTGTCGTCCTGGGTGTGGGCGGTGACCAGGGTCACGCCGCGCGCCACGCCGCGCTGGGTCAGGGGGATGCCGCAGTGGGTGGCGCCGGCCAGGCCGGCGGTGATGCCGTTGACCATTTCCACCTCGATGCCGTGCGCGCTCAACCAGTCGGCCTCCTCGCTGCCACGGCCGAAGATGCAGGGGTCGCCGCCCTTCAGGCGCACCACGCACTTGCCCTGGCGGGCGTAGCGCAGCATCAGGCGATGGATGAAGGCCTGCGGGGTGGAGCGGCAGCCGCCGCGCTTGCCCACCGGCACCACACGGGCGCCAGGGCAATGCTCCAGCACGGCCGGGTTGACCAGGTCGTCGATCATCACCACGTCTGCCTGATGCAGGGCCTTTACCGCCTTGAGGGTCAGCAGTTCCGGGTCGCCGGGGCCGGCGCCTACCAGCCAGACTTTTGCGCTCATATTCATCTCCTCATTACCGGCCCCGTGGGCCGGTCGGTGGGTTACTCCTGTGGCCAACCCAGCCTACGATTGCTTCAGGCTTCTACCGCCACTGGCTGCGTGGTCAGCAGCCGCTTGATTTCCGGCACGCACGAGCCGCAGCTGGTGCCGCATTTCAGCTCGCGCTTGAGCCCGTCCAGGTCGAGGCCGCGCTCGATGCCTGCGCACACCGCGTCCTGGCTGACGTTCATGCAGTTGCACAGCACCTTGCTGGCCTTCATGCCGCCGCCCGGCGGGGTGGCCAGAGGTGCCAGCAGCCAGCGGCGCAGGTCGGCGTCGCTGTTGCCCTGTTCCCACAGGCCCTTGAGCCAGTCGCGGGCGGCGGTTTCGCCGGCCAGGCGCATGGCGACGATGCGCCCGCCCTCGAAGCGCACGCGTTTGCCCACGCCGCGCCGGGAGTCGTCGTAGGCCATCACCGGGCCTTGATCCAGGCCGAGCAGGGCATCGATCTCGGCCAGCAGGTCAGTATCCGGCGCCGCCTCGGCGGCGGCTCTGATCAGCAGGGCCGGGCGCTGCTCGCGGCCGGTTGGGGTCAGGCTGGCGTAGGCGAAGCGCTCGAACAGCGGGCGCAGGGCCGTGAAGCGCCGCTGCACGTCGTCCTCGATCAGGGCGAAGAACTGCCAGGGCAGCTCGGCGCGCTCGACCTGCACGCCGCTGATCTTCAGTTCCGGCTGTTTGGACAGTGGGTCGAAGGCCGGCTGGGTCAGCACGTTGGTGCCCAGGCCCTTGAGGAAGCGGTCGCCCCAGTGCATCGGCAGATAGGCCTGGCCGATCTGCAGGCTCGGATCGGCCTGTACCGGCAGCACCAAGGCGCCGCGCCGGCTGCGCAGGCGGATCAGCTCGCCGGACTGCAGGCCGCGGCTGTTCAGTTCGTCCGGGTGCAGACCGAGTACGGCCTCCGGCACGTGGCCGAACAGGCGCGCGGCGGTGCCGGTGCGGCTCATGCCGTGCCACTGGTCGCGCAGGCGGCCGGTGTTGAGCAGCAGCGGGAAATCCGCCTCGCGACGCTCGCGCGGTGGCACGAAGGGATCGGCGACGAAGCGCGCGCGCCCGCTGGTGGTGGGAAAGCGACCGTCCCCGTACAGCCGCGCGGTGCCCTGGCGGGCGCCGGCCGGGAAGGGCCATTGTTGCGGACCTTGGTCGTCCAGGATGGCGTAGCTGAGACCGGAAAGGTCCAGGTCGCGTCCCTGGGTCAGGTGCTTGTATTCCTCGAACAGTGCTTGCGCGCTGTTGAAGTCGAACAGGCTGGGCAGGCCGGGGCGTAGCTGTGGTTCCAGGCGACGGGCGAAGTCGCAGACGATCGCCCAGTCCGGCCGCGCCTCTGCGGGCGCTGGCACGGCGCGGCGCACATGGCTGATGCGCCGCTCGGAGTTGGTCACGCTGCCTTCCTTTTCGCCCCAGCTGGCGGCCGGGAGCAGAAGGTCGGCGTACTGGCAGGTCTCGGTGGTGAAGAAGGCTTCCTGCACCACTACGAAGGGGCACAGGGACAGCGCCTCGTGGATTTTCTGCTGGTCCGGCAGGGACTGCGCCGGGTTGGTGCAGGCGATCCACAGGGCCTTGATCCGGCCCTCGCGCACCGCCTCGAAGAGTTCCACGGCGGTCAGGCCGGTGTTCTCCGGCAGGCTGTCCACGCCCCAGTAGCGCGCCACTTCGGCGCGGTGCTCGGGGTTGGCCGCCTCGCGGTGGCCGGGCAGCAGGTTGGACAGGCTGCCGGTCTCGCGCCCGCCCATGGCATTGGGCTGGCCGGTGAGCGAGAAGGGCCCGGCGCCGACCTTGCCGATCTGGCCGGTGGCCAGGTGCAGGTTGATCAGCGCGCTGTTCTTGGCCGAGCCGGCGCTGGACTGGTTGAGGCCCATGCACCACAGGGAGAGGAAGGCCGGCGACTTGCCGATCAGCTCGGCGGCGCGGCGCAGGTCGCTCTCGTCGATGCCGCACAGGCGCGCGGCCTCGCTCGGCGGATAGTCGGCGGCCAGCTCGCGCAGGGCATCGAAGCCCTCGGTGTGGGCGGCGATATAGGCCGGGTCGTAGTCGCCACCCGCCAGCAGCAGGTGCAGCAGGCCATGGAACAGCGCCACGTCGGTGCCCGGGGCGATGGCCAGATGCAGGTCGGCCAGCTCGCAGGTGTCGGTGCGGCGCGGGTCGACCACGATGATCTTCATCTGCGGCCGCGCGGCCTTGGCCGCTTCCAACCGCCGGAAAAGAATGGGATGTGCGAAGGCCATATTGCTGCCGACGATCAGCAGGCAGTCGGCCTGCTCGATGTCCTCGTAGTTGCACGGCGGGGCGTCGGCGCCCAGGCTGCGCTTGTAGCCGACCACCGCCGAGCTCATGCACAGGCGCGAGTTGCTGTCGATGTTGTTGGTGCCGACCAGGGCCCGCGCCAGCTTATTGAAGGCGTAGTAGTCCTCGGTCAGCAGCTGGCCGGAGATGTAGAAGGCGACGCTGTCCGGGCCGTGCTCGCGAATGGTCTCGACGAACACGCTGGCGGCGTGGTCCAGGGCGCTGTCCCAGTCCGCGCGGCTGCGGGCCAGGCCCTTGCCCAGGCGCAGCTCGGGGTAGAGCGCGCGGGCGTCAAGGTCGCCGGTCAGGTGCAGGGACGAGCCCTTGCTGCACAGGCGGCCGAAGTTGGCCGGGTGGCTGGGGTCGCCGCTGACGCCGAGGATCTTCTCGTCGTCGTGCTCGATCAGCACGCCGCAGCCCACGCCGCAGTAGCAGCAGGTGGCGGCGGTGACCCGGGTGGCTTGCAGGGCGGTGTCAGACACGGGCGGCCCCCTCGGGTGCGGCCAGGCCGGCCGCTTCGATGCTGGCCTGGCCGAACATCAGATGGTCGCGCACGCCGCTGATATCGGCGCCGCCGCAGATCTGCTGGAAGTACCAGCTGCCGTCCAGGGTGTCGCCGTACAGGCAGCCGCCGACCAGCACGTCGTCCTTGATCACCAGCTTCTTGTACACGCTGCCGATCGGGTCGGAGAGGATGATGCTCTCGGTTCCCTCGCCGCCCATGAAATCGCCGGCGGAGAACAGGTCGATGCCGGTGACCTTGAGCTTGGTGGAGGTCACCGAGCCCTGGTAGCGGGCGGTGCCGAGCATGGCCAGGTGGTTGGCGCAGACCTTGGCCTGCTCGAACAGCGGGGCGACCAGGCCGTAGGCGATGCCGCGGTGGTTGGCGCACTCGCCGACCGCGTAGACGCGCGGATCAAAGGTCTGCAGGCAGTCGTCCACCTGGATGCCGCGGTTGCAGGGGATGCCGGCCTTCTCTGCCAGCTCGGTGTTGGGGCGCACGCCGGCCGCCATCACCACCAGGTCGGCGGGGATGGTGTCGCCGCTCTTGAACTGCACGGCGCAGACCCGGCCGGTGCCGTAGTCGAGCAGCTCGTCGGTCTGCTCGCTGAGACGGAAGCGGATGCCGCGCGCTTCCAGCGCCTGCTGCAGCAGTTTGCCGGCGGTCTGGTCGAGCTGGCGCTCCAGCAGCCAGTCGGCCAGGTGCACCACGGTGACCTGCATGCCGCGCTGGCGCAGGCCGTTGGCGGCCTCCAGGCCGAGCAGGCCGCCGCCGATGACCACGGCGTGGCTGTGGGTGCGGGCGGTGTCCATCATCTTCTGGGTGTCGGCGATGTCGCGGTAGGCGATCACGCCCTCCAGGCGGTTGCCCGGGACCGGTGGGATGAAGGGGTTGGAGCCGGTGGCCAGGATCAGCCGGTCGTACTGGGCGCTGCTGCCGTCGTCGGCGGTGACCAGGCGCTTCTTGCGATCGATGCTCACCACCTTGCGCCCCAGGCGCAGGTCGATGCCGTGCTTGCGGTACCAGTCGAGGTCGTTGAGCACGATCTCCTCGAAGCTCTGTTCGCCGGCCAGCACCGGAGACAGCAGGATGCGGTTGTAGTTTGGGTGCGGCTCGGCGCCGAACACGGTGATCTCGTACAGGTCCGGGGCGAGCCGGAGCAGCTCCTCAAGGGTTCTGACCCCGGCCATGCCGTTGCCTACCATCACCAGCTTGAGCTTGTTCATGCCGGTCCTCTCCTGCCTGGAATCACGGAAAACAAAAATCTCGGAAAACTAAAAAGGCGTCCCGCTAGCTGCCTAGCGAGGACGCCTTTGTCCTGAGCCCGATCTGTCGGGGAGCAGGGCCCTCTACGTTGAGGGCCCTGCCTGATGTCGATTTCCTTTCTGCAGACCCCGTGCCAACTTTATGAAAGCCAGGTTTTTCGTGGTTTCTGCGGGGTGCCGAGGAGGACTTTGGATTTTTTCGCACCCGTTTAAAGCGGTGCTGCGTCGTTGTGGTGCGCTCCTACAGGAGGACGACCAGCAGCGTTAGGTTGATTAGCAGCGAGACCAGCGCCACGCCGCGCCAGACCTTCAGCGGCTCGCGCTCCAGCAGCGGGCGCGGACGCAGGCTGAGGGCCTGGCGCTCGCCGTGCTCCAGGCTCAGCAGCCATTCTTCGGCCGTCTCGTAGCGCTCCTCCGGGTTGGCCGCCACGGCGCGCAGCAGGCAGTCGTCGAGCCAGGCCGGCAGGTCCGGGCGATAGCGGCTGGGCGCGGCCGGCTGGCCGAAGCGCGGGTGCTGGAAGGCCTCGATCTCGCCGTAGGGGTAGTGGCCGGTGAGCAGCAGGTAGAGGGTGACGCCGGCGGCGTAGAGATCCTGGCGGCGCTCCGGTGGGCTGCCCGCGAAGGCCTCGGGGGCGATGAAGCTGGGGGTGCCGGGCAGGCTGTGCTGTTCGTCGCGTGACAGGCCGGGGCAGAAGGCCAGGCCGAAGTCGAGCAGGCGCAGCTCGCCGTCGTCGCACCACAGCAGGTTCTCCGGCTTGATGTCGCGGTGCAGGATGTTGCGTCGGTGCAGCAGGCCCAGGGCCTTGAGCAGACGCGGCGCGAGGTCCTGCCATTCGGCCAGGCCCAGCGGCCCGGACAGGCGCAGGTGCTCGGCCAGGGTCTGGCCGGCGTACTCGCGCTGCACATAATAGAGATGCTGGCGCTGCGGCAGCGGATGGGCCTCGGGGAAGTGCCGGCCGGCCACGCGGCGCAGGAACCATTCCTCCTGCAGCAGGGCCGGGCCGGCCAGGCTGTCGTCGTGGCGGCTGGGCGGCAGCGTCTTGAGCAGCCAGCGTCGGGCCTGGGCGTCGCGCACCCGGTAGATCAGCGACTGGCGCGACTCGCCGAGCAGGCGCTCGACCTGCCAGCCCTCGAAATCCTGGCCTTCGCGCAGCCTGGGCGGCAGCGGCCACTGCTGCAACTGGGCCAGGGTGTCGGCCAGGTCGTGGTCGGGCAGGGCCTCGACCTGCACCAGCACGGCGCTTGCGTTGTCCTGGCTGCCGGCCAGGTGGGCGGCGGCGACCAGCGCGTTGCAGGCCGCGGTAGGATCGGTTTCGTCCAGCAACAGGCGGCGGATGCCGGCATCGCCCAGGGTCGACCAGACGCCGTCGCTGACCAGCAGGTAGCGCTCGCCCTCGCGCAGTTCGCCTTCCAGATAGTCGACCACCAGGTGCTGGTCCAGGCCCAGGGCGCGCTTGAGCACGTGCTGCATGCCTGGCTGCTCCCACACATGGTCCTCGCTGAGGCGCTCCAGCTGGCCCTGGTGCAGGCGATAGGCGCGGCAGTCGCCGACATGCGCCAGGGTGAAGCGGCGCCCGCGCAGGACCAGGGCGGAGAGGGTGGTGAGCAGCGGCTGGCCGCCGCTGCCGGCCTGCAGCCAGCGGTTGTGCGCCACCAGCAGGCGATCCAGCGACTGGGCCACGGCCCAGGTCTCGGGGGTGGAGTAGTAGTCCAGGGCCAGCGCCTGCAGGGTGGCGCGGGCGGCCAGGCCGCCGTCGGCGCACTGGCTAACGCCGTCGGCCAGGGCCAGCAGGAAGCCCTTGCTGGCGGCCAGGGCGGGGGCCGGGGTGACCACGCGCAGGGCGTCCTGGTTCTCCGCGCGCGGGCCGGTGGCGGTGGCTTCGCCGATGCTGAGTTGCAGGGCCATGGGGATTCTCTTGTCGTGCGAAGGGCGCCAGTTGGCGCCCTCGGTGTTGCAAGTCGGTTGAGACAAAGGCCGGGCCACCCAGCCTCCAAGGAGTGTCGCCACTCCACCTTTCCTGACCAGTGCGAGGAGTCTGCAGCCGCCCCGCCTTTGTCGCAACCGACCTGGGGCGGGTGACGGGGGTGAAGCCCGCCACCCGCCGCGAGGTCAAACCCGCGCCGCGGTCACGGCGGCCGAGCCCCAGGTGGTGCGCCAGCGCAGCTTGACGCCGTGCAGGCCGAACCAGGCCAGCACGCCGAGGCTGGCGAACAGCCACAGGCCCAGCTGGTAATCGCCGGTGGCCTGCTTGATGGCGCCCAGGCCCGCGGTCAGGCAGAAGCCACCGATGCCGCCGGCCATGCCGATCAGCCCGGTCATCACGCCGATCTCCTTGCGGAAGCGCTGCGGCACCAGCTGGAACACCGCGCCGTTGCCGGCGCCGAGGCTGAGCATGGCGACCACGAACAGGCCCAGGGCAGCGTAGGCGCTGGACAGGTTGAAGCCGACTGCGGCGATGCAGATGGAGGCGCAGGTATACATCACCAGCAGCGAGCGAATGCCACCGATGCGGTCGGCCAGGGCGCCGCCCAGCGGGCGCATCAGGCTGCCGGCGAAGACGCAGGCGGCGGTGTAGTAGCCGGCCTTGACCGGGTCGAAGCCGTACTGGTCATGGAAGTAGCCGGGCAGGGTACTGGCCAGGCCGAGGAAGCCGCCGAAGGTGATGCTGTAGAAGAACATGAACCACCAGCTGTCGCGGTCGCCGAGAGCCTTGAGGTAGTCGGCCAGGGCCTTGGGCGCCGGACGCTCGGGAGCGTTCTTGGCCACGCTGGCGAAGATGATCAGGGTCAGCACCAGCGGGATCAGGGCCAGGCCGAACACGTTGCTCCAGCCGAAGGCGGCGGCCAGGCCCGGGGCGAACAGGGCGGTCAGCACGGTGCCGGAGTTGCCGGCGCCGGCGATGCCCATGGCCTTGCCCTGGTGCTGCGGCGGGTACCACTGCGAGGCCAGCGGCAGGGCGACGGCGAAGGAGGCGCCGGCGAAGCCGAGGAACAGGCCGAGCAGCAGCGCCTGCTCATAGCTGTGGATGCCGAGCTGCCAGGCCACCGCCAGGGCGGCGATGACGATCACCTGGCCGACCAGGCCGGCGGTCTTCGGCGAGCTGCGGTCGGCCAGCAGGCCCATCACAAAGCGCAGCAGCGCGCCGGCCAGGATCGGCGTGGCGACCATCATGGCGCGTTGCTGGGTGGTCAGACCCAGGTCGGTGGCGATCTGCACGCCCAGCGGGCCGAGCACATACCAGACCATGAAACTCAGGTCGAAATAGAGGAACGCGGCGAACAGCGTCGGTGCGTGGCCGGCTTTCCAGAAACTTGTATTCATCCAACACCTCATCATCGAGTTAAAGTCCCGCCAGCGGCGCGGCGACGTGATCGTGGGCACGTCGCCTGGCCGCCGGAGGGAGAGCCCGGCGCTTGTGGCGCCCGGCCCCGTGGCCGAAGCCACAGCCAGGTTGAGAGAGTTACCGGCGAACGTCCGGATCGCGGTCCGTTCACCCGCCCCGTACGCTGGGGCCGAAACGCAAAAGGCGCCGCGCCACCCGGAGGTGACGCGACGCCTTTGTCGAATCTGTGGCAACCGCCGTTGGATGCCTCTGCGGAGGTATGAGCAAGACTCGGGCCAAATGGCCGCAGTGGCGCAAACCGGCCGGTGTAAGAGGGGATGCTGGGCGCGGGCTGATTCAAGACGGTGCGCATTGCGATTGATGCGCACCGCATTGAGGCGGGTGATGGGGCGGACAGGCTCATCGCTGCGCCAGTGCTGGGCAGGTCGATCTGACCGCGCCAGCGGCTTCCGCTACAATGCGCTGCGTTTTCAGCCTGCCGCGAGTCCCGCCATGTCCTGCCAGACCCCGATCATCGTTGCCCTCGACTTCCCCTCCCGCGACGCCGCGCTGGCTCTGGCCGAGCGGCTGGACCCGAAGCTGTGCCGGGTCAAGGTGGGCAAGGAGCTGTTCACCCGCAGCGGCCCGGCGGTGGTCGAAACCCTGCAGGCCAAGGGTTTCGAGGTGTTCCTCGACCTGAAATTCCACGACATTCCCAACACCACGGCGATGGCGGTCAAGGCCGCCGCCGAGCTGGGCGTGTGGATGGTCAATGTGCACTGCTCCGGCGGCCTGCGCATGATGGCGGCCTGCCGCGAGGAGCTGGACAAGCTCGCTGGGCGCAAGCCGCTGCTGATCGGCGTGACCGTGCTGACCAGCATGGAGCAGGACGACCTGGCCGGCATCGGCCTGGATATCCCGCCGCAGGAGCAAGTGCTGCGCCTGGCCGGGCTGGCCGCCCAGGCCGGCATGGATGGCCTGGTCTGCTCGGCCCAGGAGGCGCCGGCGCTGAAGGCCGCGCAGCCGGCCCTGCAGCTGGTCACCCCGGGCATCCGCCCGGCCGGCAGCGCCGCCGACGACCAGCGGCGCATTCTCACCCCGGCCAAGGCCCTGGCCGCGGGCTCCGACTACCTGGTGATCGGCCGACCGATCAGCCAGGCCGCCGATCCGGCCCAGGCGCTGGCCGCGATAGTCGGCGAGCTCGGCTGACGGCTATGCATCCATTTGGCTGATGAAGGCACCGTTACCTTCATCAGTCGAATGGATGAATCTGCACATCGCCGGCTGATAGTGCTGCTCGCCGCCGGAACGGCTGGCTAGACTCCGCTCATTCCCAACTCCCTGCGAGGATGCAGACATGAGCATGACTTTCTCCGGCAAGGTTGCCCTGGTCACCGGCGGTGCCGCCGGCATCGGTCGTTCCACCGCCCTGGCGTTCGCCGCCGAGGGCCTCCAGGTGGTGGTCTCCGACCTCGATGCGGCGGGTGGCGAAGGCACGGTGCAGGCCATTCGCGAGGCCGGCGGCGAGGCCATCTTCGTACGTTGCGACGTGACCCGCGACGCCGAGGTGCAGGCGCTGATGGAGCAGGTAGTGGCCACCTACGGTCGCCTCGACTACGCCTTCAACAACGCCGGCATCGAGATCGAGAAGGGCAGGCTGGCCGAGGGCAGCGAGGCCGAGTTCGACGCCATCATGGGCGTCAACGTCAAGGGCGTGTGGCTGTGCATGAAGTACCAGCTGCCGCTGCTACTGGCCCAGGGTGGCGGCGCCATCGTCAACACCGCCTCGGTGGCCGGCCTCGGCGCGGCGCCGAAGATGAGCATCTACGCCGCTTCCAAGCACGCGGTGATCGGCCTGACCAAGTCCGCCGCCATCGAATATGCGAAGAAGAAGATTCGCGTCAACGCCGTGTGCCCGGCGGTGATCGACACCGACATGTGGCGCCGCGCCGCCGAGGCCGACCCGAAGAAGGCCGAGTTCGTCGCCGGCATGCACCCGGTCGGGCGCATCGGCAAGCCGGAGGAGATCGCCGCCGCCGTGCTCTACCTGTGCAGCGACGCCGCCGGCTTCACCACCGGCCATGCGCTGGCGGTGGATGGCGGTTCCACCGCGATCTGATCGAAAGGGCGCCCAAGGCGCCCTTTTTGCATTCTGTTACGAGCTGATCGGGCCTTGGCGCGAAAAGCCAGTTACAAGGCCTGAGCCAGTCGTCAAGAATCGCAGCTGCGTCGCAGCCCGGAGAAAAACAACAATGACCTCAAGCGCCTTGACCACCACCTTCCTCCCCATCGCCCTGGGCATCATCATGCTCGGCCTGGGCCTGTCGCTGAGCCTGGCGGACTTCGCCCGGGTGGTGAAGTTTCCCAAACCGGTGCTGATCGGCCTGGGCTGCCAGCTGCTCCTGCTGCCGCTGGTGTGCTTCCTGATCGCCAAGGGCTTCGGTCTGGCGCCGGCCCTGGCTGTGGGCCTGATGCTGCTGGCCGCCTCGCCCGGTGGCACCTCGGCCAACCTCTATAGCCATCTGGCGCATGGCGACGTGGCGCTGAACATCACCCTGACGGCGGTGAACTCCGTGGTGGCCATCCTCACCATGCCCTTCATCGTCAACCTGTCGCTGGCCCATTTCATGGAGGGCGACCAGGCCATCCCGCTGCAGTTCGCCAAGGTAGTACAGGTGTTCGCCATCGTTCTCGGCCCGGTTGCCATCGGCATGCTGATACGCCGGCTGGCGCCGGGCTTCGCCAATGCCATGGAGAAGCCGGTGAAGATTCTCTCCGCGCTGTTCCTGCTGCTGGTGGTGGTGCTGGCCTTCGTCAAGGACTGGCAGACGGTGGTGGACTACGCCCCGGTGGTGGGCCTGGCGGCGCTGTTGTTCAATCTGATCAGCCTGGCCGTGGGTTACGGGGTGCCGCGTCTGCTGAAGCTGCCGCGCCGCCAGGCGGTGGCCATCGGCATGGAGATCGGCATTCACAACGGCACCTTGGCCATCGCCCTGGCGCTCAGCCCGGTGCTGCTGAACAACGCCACCATGGCCATTCCGGCCGCCATCTACAGCTTCATCATGTTCTTCACCGCCGCCGCCTTCGGCTGGTGGGTCAACTTCGCCCATGGCAAGGAACTGGCGGCCGAGGAGGTGCAGGCGGCCTGAGCCTGTAAGGCCCAACGAAAACGCCGCGCGATTGCGCGGCGTTTTCGTTTCCGATGTTTTGCCCCCCTCTCCCTAGCAGCTTGTTGAAATTCGTCGACGCGCTGTCTGGCTCTGCGGCATGAGCGTGTTCACGGGAAAGGTGCGCCCGGGGCCTGCAAAATCGGGCTATTTCATCGGTCAGACGCCTGAGTAAGGCTATCCGACCGAGACCACTGCTATCACAACGCGGTGCTCGCAGTCATCGCGGTGAATTTCAACAAGCTGCTAGGGCTCTGGTTCGCGAGTGGGGTTTCTACGCAGGCACTCAACTCATTCGATCCAGCAAAAACGCCGTGCCCCCAAGAAAAGGGGGCACGCCGTTATTTTTAACTGAACAGAATTACCGCAGTGGAGGTTTTTTTCAGGCGCGGCGGCGGAACAGCGGCAGCGGCTGGTCGGTGGAGGCCTGGTAGACCTCGCCGAACTCCTCGAAGGCCTTCAGAGCATCGACCGGGTCCTTGTCCGCGCGCAGGGCGAAGGCGTCGAAGCCGACGCGCTGGTAGGAGAACAGCTGGTCGCGCAGCACGTCGCCGATGGCGCGCAGCTCGCCCTTGTAGCCGTAACGGTTGCGCAGCAGGTAGGCGCTGGAGCAGTGGCGGCCGTCGGTGAAGGCGGGGAAGTTCAGCGCGATCACCTGGAAGCTGTCCAGTGAGTCGACGATCTCCTCGATCTCCTCGCCGGCCTCCAGCCACACGCCGAGGCCGCCGTCGCGGGCCTTGAGCGCGTGAGCGTGCTCGCGCCACAGCGCCAGCGGCACGATCAGGTCGTCGCTGTTGCTGATGCTGTCGAGGCTGGCGTCGGCCGGCAGCAGGTGCCAGGTCTCGTCCAGCACCTGGCCGTTCTTAATGATTCGCTGCATAGACGCGCTCCTTGAACGGGTCGATTCCGATACGGCGGAAGGTGTCGAGGAAGCTCTCTTCCTCGGTGCGCTGTTCGACGTAGACCTTGATCAGCTTGTCGATCACGTCGGCCATTTCCTCCTGGGCGAAGGACGGGCCGAGGATCTGCGCCAGGCTGGCTTCGCGGCCGGCGCTGCCGCCGAGGGATACCTGGTAGAACTCCTGGCCCTTCTTGTCCACGCCGAGGATGCCGATGTGGCCGACGTGGTGATGGCCGCAGGCGTTCATGCAGCCGGAGATGTTCAGCTCGAGGTCGCCGATGTCGAACAGGTAGTCGAGGTCGTCGAAGCGGCGCTGGATGGCCTCGGCCACCGGGATCGACTTGGCGTTGGCCAGGGAGCAGAAGTCGCCACCCGGGCAGCAGATGATGTCGGTCAGCAGGCCCACGTTCGGCGTGGCGAAGCCCAGCTCGCGCAGTTCGCCCCACAGGCTGAACAGCTGCTGCTGCTCGACGTCGGCGAGAATGATGTTCTGGTTGTGGCTGTTGCGCACCTCGCCGAAGCTGTAGCGATCGGCCAGGTCGGCGATGGCATCGAGCTGCTTGTCGGTGACGTCGCCCGGGGCCACGCCGGTGGGCTTGAGCGACAGGGTCACGGCGACGTAGCCCGGTTGCTTGTGCGCCACGGTATTGCGCTGGCGCCAGCGGGCGAAGCCTGGGTGCTGGGCGTCGAGGGCGGCCAGCTCGGCGTCCTGGTCGGCCAGGGTCTTGTACGCCGGGTCGACGAAGTGGGCGGAGACCCGCGCTACCTCGGCGGAGGTCAATGTGGTCGGGCCATCCTTGAGGTGGGCGAACTCGGCGTTGACCTTCTCGGCGAAGACTTCCGGAGTCAGCGCCTTGACCAGGATCTTGATGCGCGCCTTGTACTTGTTGTCGCGACGGCCATAGCGGTTGTACACGCGCAGGATGGCGTCGAGGTAGGACAACAGGTGCTGCCAGGGCAGGAACTCGTTGATGAAGCTGCCGACGATAGGCGTTCTGCCCAGGCCGCCGCCGACGGAGACGCGGAAGCCCAGCTCGCCGGCCTCGTTCTTCACCGCTTCCAGGCCGATGTCGTGCACCTCGATGGCGGCGCGGTCGCTCACGGCGCCGTTGACGGCGATCTTGAACTTGCGCGGCAGGTGGGTGAACTCGGGGTGGAAGGTCGACCACTGGCGGATGATCTCGCACCAGGGGCGCGGGTCGACCAGTTCGTCGCGGGCCACGCCGGCGAACTGGTCGGTGGTGGTGTTGCGGATGCAGTTGCCGCTGGTCTGGATCGCGTGCATCTGCACGCTGGCCAGCTCGGCGAGGATTTCCGGCACGTCTTCCAGCTCCGGCCAGTTGAACTGTACGTTCTGCCGGGTGCTGATGTGGGCGTAGCCCTTGTCGTAGTCGCGAGCGATCTTGGCCATCATGCGCACTTGCCTGGACGACATCAGGCCGTAGGGCACGGCGACGCGCAGCATCGGCGCATAGCGCTGGATATAGAGGCCATTCTGCAGGCGCAGCGGGCGGAACTCGTCGCCGGAGAGTTCGCCGGCCAGGTAGCGGCGGGTCTGGTCGCGGAACTGCTTGACGCGGTCCTCGACTATCCGCTGATCGTACTCGTCGTATACGTACATATTCGTCCTGTGATTCAGGCTGCTGCTTTATTCAGGCTGGTGCGTTCGGGCACGGCAACGCGCCCCTTCTGAGGGGCCGGGCGAAGATAGCAGTTCGCGAATATGCATAAAAATGATGTTTATATATAAGCACTTCACAAAAAGTGATAAGGCCGATGTGCATGGTCATCCGCTTGAGCGCGGCTCGGACCTGGTCTTAACTCATGACGAGTTACTTACATCAATAAGAGGGGGAAGTCATGACCGAGCAGGAAAAGGACAGTGTCGTCGATGCCTGGGCCATCCTCATGCTGATTCTGATAGCGGTCAGCACGGCCGTATTTTGGGTCAGTCAGCAATAGCCGGGAGAACGGAGACCGGCATCGGCGGCCGGCCCTCGCATTGTCTCGAGCGGTGGTGGCCGGGGGGGGGGGCGATGCGTGGTGACCTTGCCGTTTCTGGACTCGGAGCGCTGTTCGTCCGTGTTCTTCTCTTTCTGGGCCTGACGTTCTGCGGCTCCATGGCCCAGGCTACTTCCGTGATTTTCCTCAACCCCGGTTTTTCCAACGAGCCTTTCTGGGTCGCCTATTCCCGCTACATGGAAGATGCCGCTGGCGACCTTGGCATGCAGCTCGAGGTGCTCTATGGCGAGCGCCAGCCACAGAACGTACTGATCCATGCGCGCAGCCTTCTGCAACGCCCGCGCAAGCCCGACTACCTGCTGTTCGTTAACGAGCAATATGCCGCTCCCGAACTGCTCCGACTGTTCGCCGACAGCGGCATTCGCCTGTTCGCCCTGCATAGCACCCTGACGCCGGAACAGCAGAGCCTTCTCGGCGGTCCGCGGGAGAAGTACGCCAACTGGATCGGCAGCCTGGTGCCCAACGATGAGGAGGCCGGTTACCTGATGGCCAAGGCGCTGCTCGTGCAGGCTGCGCCGGGCGAGGAGCTGGTGGCGTTCTCCGGGGTCAAGAACACGCCGTCCGCCTTCCTGCGCGAGGCCGGCCTGCATCGGGCGCTGGCCGAGTATCCGCAGGTGCGCCTGCGCCAGGTGCTGTATGGCGAATGGAAGCAGCAGCGCGCCTATGAGCAGGCCGCGGCGCTGCTGCCGCGCTATCCGCATGTGGGGCTGGTGTGGGCGGCCAATGACGAGATGGCCTTCGGCGCCATGCGCGCCGCCGAGGAGCAGGGGCGGCGACTGCGCTACAGCGCGCTGAACAACTCCGGGCGGGCGCTGCAGGCGCGCGTCGAGGGGCGTTTCGCCGCGCTGGCCACCGGTCACTTCATCCTGGGCGGCTGCGCCATGGTCATGCTCCACGATCATGCCGCCGGCCGCGACTTCGCCGAGCGCGGTGGCGTGGCGCAGATGGCGCGTCTGCTGCGCCTGGTCGATGCCGGCGAGGCGGCCAGGCTCAAGGCTCGCCTGCAGCGCTCCGACATAGGGCTGGATTTCCGCGCCTTCAGCGCCGTTCGCCGACCTTCCGCCAAACAGTACGCTTGCTCCATCGATAGCCTGTTGCACTAGCGCGTTTCGGAGTTTTTCGCAAAAGATCCGGAGCTTTTCGCAAGAACCCCTCATGGCCCTGTCACTAGAGTCCTGCATCCCATTGCAGGGGTGCGTCACTGGTGTCGGGTCGGACTCGACGCAAGGCGCGATTGCTGGCCGTTTCCGGGAGGGGAGCGGCATGATGACGCCGGCAGTGGGCGTCAGTCTTCGCAGCCCGGTCCGTGCGGTCGGGCATGTCGGTGCCCGCCATGCGCGGGCGCTTCTGCCAACCCGTCGCGGTCTATCCCGCGGCCATAACAACAAGCGAGAGGGCATCCTCCCATGACAGCCAGTACTCCCATGCTGATCACTTTCGTGGTGTATATCGCCGCGATGGTTCTGATCGGCCTCATCGCCTACCTGCGTACCAAGAACCTGTCCGACTACATCCTCGGTGGCCGCAGCATCGGCAGCTTCGTCACCGCGCTGTCTGCCGGCGCCTCCGACATGAGTGGCTGGCTGCTGATGGGCCTGCCGGGCGCCATCTTCGTCGCCGGCATCTCCGAGAGCTGGATCGCCATCGGCCTGGTCATAGGCGCCTACCTGAACTGGCTGTTCGTCGCCGGCCGCCTGCGCGTGCAGACCGAGCACAACGGCAATGCCCTGACCCTGCCGGACTACTTCACCAACCGTTTCGAGGACAACAGCCGCATCCTGCGCATCTTCTCGGCCCTGGTGATCCTGGTGTTCTTCACCATCTACTGCGCCTCGGGCGTGGTGGCTGGTGCCCGCCTGTTCGAGAGCACCTTCGGCCTCTCCTACGAAACCGCCCTGTGGGCCGGCGCCGCCGCCACCATCGCCTACACCTTCGTCGGTGGCTTCCTGGCGGTGAGTTGGACCGACACCGTGCAGGCCACCCTGATGATCTTCGCCCTGATCCTCACCCCGATGGTGGTGATGATCGCCACTGGCGGCTTCGATCCGGCCATGACCGCCATCCAGGCCGTCGATGCCTCCCACTTCGACATGCTCAAGGGCGCCACCTTCATCGGCGTGATCTCGCTGATGGCCTGGGGCCTGGGCTACTTCGGCCAGCCGCACATCCTGGCGCGCTTCATGGCCGCCGAGTCGGTCAAGGCCATCCCGGCCGCCCGCCGCATCTCCATGACCTGGATGATCCTGACCCTGGCCGGTGCCGTGGCCGTGGGCTTCTTCGGCATCGCCTACTTCGCCGCCCACCCGGAAGTGGCCGGCCCGGTCGGCGAGAACCCCGAGCGGGTGTTCATCGAGCTGTCCAAGCTGCTGTTCAACCCGTGGATCGCCGGCATCCTGCTGTCCGCCATCCTGGCTGCGGTGATGTCCACCCTGAGCTGTCAGCTGCTGGTGTGCTCCAGCGCCCTGACCGAGGACTTCTACAAGGCCTTCCTGCGCAAGAACGCCAGCCAGATTGAACTGGTCTGGGTCGGTCGCGCCATGGTGCTGCTGGTGGCGGTGGTCGCCATCGTACTTGCCTCCAACCCGGATAACCGCGTGCTGGGCCTGGTGTCCTACGCCTGGGCCGGCTTTGGCGCCGCCTTCGGTCCGGTGGTGATCCTCTCCGTGCTGTGGAAGGGCATGACCCGCAATGGCGCCCTGGCCGGCATGATCGTCGGAGCGGTGACCGTGGTGGTGTGGAAGAACTGGATCGGCCTGGGCCTGTACGAAATCATCCCGGGCTTCATCCTCGCCACCCTCGCCATCCTGGTCTTCAGCCGCATCGGCAATGCGCCGTCCGTCACCATGCACCAGCGTTTCGACGAGGCCGAGCAGGAGTACCGCGACGCGCATATCTGAGTACCCCACGCGCCGCGGGCCGGTCGTCCCGCTGCGCGTTACCGCCGCGGCGCATCACTCCCTCATCGGTGTGGCGCGGCACCACGCACGACCTGTTAGTGCTTTACGGCCCGCGTCCCTCCCGACGCCGGGCCGTTTTTTTGCCCGCGATTTCTCTCCGGCTGGCATAGAATGCGCCGCCCAGCCCAATTGCCGCATGCCATGACTCCGACCGCCATCGCCACCCTGCAGCAGCACCTGCTCGCGGCCTTCGTCGATTTGCCGGACGAGGCGCGCCGCCTGTTCCATGGGCGCGGCCGGTGCTGGCCGGGGCTGGAGCAGGTCACGGTCGACTGGCTGCAGGGCGTGCTGCTGGTATCGCTGTTCCGCGAGCCGGCGGCGGACGAACTGACGCAGCTCAGGGCCATGCTGCTGGAGCTGACGGGCGCGCCGGCCTGGCCCTGCGGCTGCCATCTGCTCTTGCAGCAGCGCTATCGGCCCGATAGCGCCACCGAGGCCCTGTTCGGCGAAGTGCCCGAGACCTGGGAGGTGCAGGAGGGCGGGCTGCGCTACCTACTGGATCTGGGGCGCAAGCAGAACAACGGCCTGTTTCTCGACATGCGCCTGGGCCGGCAGTGGGTGCGCGAGCACGCCGCCGGGCTGCGGGTGCTCAACCTGTTCGCCTACACCTGCGCCTTCTCGGTGGCCGCCATCGCCGGTGGCGCCGCACGGGTGGTCAACCTCGACATGTCGCGTCCGGCGCTCAGTCGTGGTCGCGACAACCATCGCCTGAACGGGCATGACCTGGGGCGGGTGAGCTTTCTCGGCCACGACCTGTTCAATTCCTGGGGCAAGCTGCGCCGCGAGGGGCCCTTCGAGCTGGTCATCGTCGATCCGCCGAGCTTCCAGAAGGGCAGCTTCGTGCTGACGCGCGACTACGCCAGAATCATGCGCCGCCTGCCCGAACTGCTGGCGCCGGGCGGGCAGGTGCTGCTCTGCTGCAACGACCCGGGCATCGCGCCCGGCTTCCTGGTCGAGGAAATGGCCCGCGAGGCGCCGCAGCTGGCTCTGGTCGAGCGTCTGGCCAATCCCCCCGAGTTCGTCGACAGCGATCCGGATGCCGGGCTCAAGGTGCTGTTGTTCCGCCAGGGGTAGAACGCGAACGTCCCGCAGGTGCGTAATGCTGTTCACTTAAGGAAATTCTGAAGAAGACTTCCCGAATCTGGTGAAATACGCCGATCCCGTTGCCCGAGTTTCCCGATGAAGCAGATGACCTTCGCCGATGCCGAGTACGCCGGCAAGCGCAAGCAGA
>NZ_JBDQQT010000020.1:0-70445 GCF_039888625.1 Pseudomonas sp. CAU 1711 | reverse complement strand
GGTCTGCTTGCGCTTACCGGCGTACTCGGCATCGGCGAAGGTCATCTGCTTCATCGGGAAACTCGGGCAACGGGATCGGCGTATTTCACCAGATTCGGGAAGTCTTCTTCAGAATTTCCCTAGGTGGGAATAGCGCATAGTCATTTTGATGTCTCCATGCCCCAGGATGCGCTGCAGGGTGAGGATGTTCCCGCCTTGCATCATGTAGTGGCTGGCGAAGGTGTGCCGCAGGATGTGGGTTAGCTGGCCGGGTGTGTGGAGTCCGGTGCGCTCATAGGCTTTACGGAATGCCGATCGGCAGGAGCTGAACAGGCGGCCCGATCCTGGGTAGCCCCTCTCCGACAGCAGGCGCTGCAGATCCTCGGGAATGGGGATCGAGCGGACGCGACCATTCTTTGTCCTGGCGAATCGAGCCTGACCGTTAGTGAGCTGGGCTCGGGTGATGGATTCGGCTTCATCCCAACGGGCTCCCGTTGCTAAGCACAGCTTGGCGACAGGCAGGGTGTGGCTATTGGTCGAGGCGGCACACTCGGCCAGAACGAGGCGGCACTCTTCCAGGGTGAGATAGGTAAGCTCGGTTTCATCGACGCGGAGCTGTCGCAAGTTGGCAACCGGGTTGGCCTCATGCCAAACGCCCAGGCGAATCAGCTCATTGAATATGGCCTGGGTTCTACCCCATTTATAGGCTCAACCGCATCGACAGGTCGATGGCCTTGACGTCCTTGGTCAGACTGCCGATGGAGATGTAGTCGACGCCGGTTTCAGCGATGCTGCGCAGGGTGCTTTCGTTGATGCCGCCGGAGGCTTCCAGCTTGGCGCGGCCTGCCGTCAGTGCGACTGCGCTGCGCATGTCGTCCAGGCTCAGCTCGTCGAGCATGACGATGTCGGCGCCGGCCTCCAGTGCTTCGCGCAGTTCGTCCAGGCTTTCCACTTCGACTTCCACCGGTTTGCCGGGGGCGATGCCGTGGGCGGTGGCGATGGCCTGGGCGATGCCGCCGCAGGCGGCGATATGGTTTTCCTTGATCAGGAAGGCATCGTACAGGCCGATTCGGTGGTTGTGGCAGCCGCCTTGGGTGACCGCGTACTTCTGCGCCAGGCGCAGGCCGGGCAGGGTCTTGCGGGTGTCGAGCAGCTTCACGCCCGTGCCTTCCACCAGATTGGCGAAGTGGCGGCAGCGGGTGGCCACGGCGGACAGGGTCTGCAGGAAGTTGAGGGCGCTGCGCTCGCCGCTGAGCAGGGCGCGGGCCGGGCCTTCCAGTTCGAACAGGACTTGATCGCCGAGGGCCTCTTCGCCATCGCGCACATGCCAGTGCACGGCCACCCTGGGGTCGAGATGGCGGAACACGGCGTCGACCCAGGCGGTGCCGCAGATCACCGCCGCCTCGCGGGTGATCACCCGGGCGTGGGCCAGGCGGCCGGCGGGGATCAGCTGGGCGGTGATGTCGCCGCTGCCGACGTCCTCGCGCAGGGCGGTGCGCACGTTGGCTTCGATTTCGGCGCCGAGCTCGGCGAGGGTGAGGTTGGGCATGTCGGCCTCCGCATTCTGGTGGCGCGATTATAGGGATTGCCGGGACGCGGTGCAGGTGTCGTCGCTTTCTGCTAGACCCTAGGCAGCACGTCGGTCGTGCATGACCGTTCGTAAGCCGGTTTGCTCGCAGTGTGATCTGGATCAAGTCGGCGAAAGGCGGTAATTGGTCAAGCTGCGCCTCCCCCTATACTGATGGCACTGGTCAATTTGACGCCATCTGTTTGACGTCACGGATGACGCTCAGCCGTTCGCAGCGGGTTGCCCCGATTTGGCAATTCGCGGGAGACATGCAATGCAGACCGACGCGAAAGTGGTGCAGCTGAACAAGCTTGCCCCCGAGCATTCGCCAACTTCGCCGGCAGGAAGGCTTCCCGTGGCCCTCACTCAAGTGCGCGACAAAGCTGCCCAGCAGCTCAAGCAGGCCATGCAGGGCCTGTTCGACAATGCGGACGACACCCTGTTCGAGATGGCCGACCGCGCCGCCAGCAATACCGAGCAGAATGCCTTCTTCGAGGCCATGCGCGACCTGCGCCTGAAGCGCAAGAGCATCGAGCGCGGCTTCCTGCAGCGGGTGTTCGAGAGTTTCAATACCCTCAACCAGTACGAGATCGGCGCCGCGCCGGTGCTGCAGGCCAGCGTGCCCTTCGAGAGCCTGTCGCTGGTGCAGGACGACGTGCTGGAGGAGTCGGTGGCGCTGGACGCCATGGTCTCGCGGGTGCTCAACCGCGCGGGGGGCGCCCTGGGGCATCTGACCACCCGTTTCAATGCGGTGATCAGCAAGAAGCTCGAGGACAAGACCAATCCGCTGGGCCCGCGGGTGCTGTGCGAGCAGTTCCTCGAATGCTGCGCCGGGCTCGGCGTGGAGATTCGCGTCAAACTGATCATTCTCAAGTTGTTCGAGCGTTATGTGTTGTCCGAGCTCGACCAGCTCTATGCCAACGCCAATCAGCAACTGGTCGAGGCCGGGGTGCTGCCCGAACTGAAGTCGGCTCCGCCGGTGCGCCGCCAGTCGGCTCGATCGGCCGGAGCGCCGGCTAGTGCCGCGGCGGGCGTGCAGCCTGGCGAGACATATGCCGACGAGGGCGTGCAGGAGGCTTTCGGTGCGCTGCAGGAGCTGCTGGCGCAGGTGCGTGGCTCCGAGGTGCTGCCGCGCCGCGAGGTGCCGGTGGGCGCCGTGCCGATCTCCAGCAACGACCTGATGCGCCTGCTCTCCCATCTGCAGCAACACCTGCCCAATGGCGTGGCGCGTAGCGACGACTACGACCTGCGTCACCAGCTCGACCACCTGCTGACCCGCGCCAGCGCCAAGAGCGGCAAGGCGCGGGTGGTCGGCGAGGTCGACGAGGATGTGATCAACCTGGTCGCCATGCTCTTCGAGTTCATTCTCGACGACCGTACCCTGCCGGACTCGCTCAAGGCGCTGATCGGCCGCCTGCAGATTCCCATGCTCAAGGTCGCGGTGCTGGACAAGACCTTCTTCAGCCGCGGCAGCCACCCCGCGCGACGCCTGCTCAACGAGATCGCTTCGGCCGCGCTGGGCTGGAGCGCCCAGGGCGACGAGCAGCGCGATGCCCTGTACCAGCGCATCGAGCAGGTGGTACAGCGCCTGCTCAACGACTTCACCGACGATCCGGCGATCTTCTCCGAGGTGCTGGCCGAGTTCACCGCCTTCACCGGCGACGAGAAGCGTCGCAGCGAGCTGCTGGAGCAGCGCACCCGCGATGCCGAGGAGGGCCGGGCCAAGGCCGAGCTGGCGCGCCTGCAGGTGGAGCAGGCGCTGAACGAGCGCCTGCTGGGCAAGACTTTGCCGGAAGTGGTGGTGCGTCTGCTGCAGGAGGGTTGGAGCAAGGTGCTGCAGCTGACCTGCCTCAAGCATGGCGGCGAGTCGGCGGAGTGGCGCGCGGCCCTGGCGGTGATGGATGACCTGGTCTGGAGCGTGGAGCCGCACGAGTCGGCCGAGGATCGCCTGCGCCTGCTGGAACTGGTCCCGAGTCTGCTCAAGGCGTTGCGCGACGGCCTGGCCGGGGCGGCCATCGACCCCTTCGTCACCAGCGAGTTCTTCAGCAAACTGGAGGCCGTGCATGTGCAGGTCTTCCAGCGCTTCAAGCGCGCCATGCCGGAGCCCGCCGCCGAACCCGCCGTGTCGCAGCTGGCCGAGGCCCGCAAAGAGGGCGAGGTGGTGCCGCTGCCGGTCGAGGCGCCGCTGCTCGAGTTGCCGCCGGCCGAGCCCGAACCCGAGGCGCCGGCCATGGTAGAGGTGGTCGAGGAGATCGTCCTGCTGGCGCCGGGCGAGAGCCGCCCAGCCGAACCCGAGGCCAATCTGCCGGACGACGACGAGACGCTGCAGAAGGTGGACGGCCTGCGTGTCGGCAGCTGGGTGGAGATCCAGGAAGACGAGGAGCACAAGTTGCGTTGCAAGCTGGCGGCGGTGATCAAGCCGACCGGCAAGTTCATCTTCGTCAACCGCACCGGCATGAAGGTGCTGGAGAGGAGTCGCACGGGGCTGGCGGTGGAGTTCCGCCGTGGGGCCGTGCGTCTGCTGGACGACGCCCTGCTGTTCGACCGCGCGCTGGAGTCGGTGATTGGCAATCTGCGCAAGCTCAAGGGCGCCTGAGTCGGCGCCGTAGCTGTTGTTCTCCCTCTCCCTCTGGGAGAGGGCCGGGGTGAGGGCCAGGCAACGAGTAGGCGATAGTCCCTCACCCCCAGCCCCTCTCCCGGCGGGAGAGGGGAGCGCTCTCAAGACACCTTCTTGCCGGGCGTTTTCCTTGGCGTGCTGACCATGCGCTTGCGCCGCAGCGGCCACAGACCCTAGAGTGACGGGCAGTCCACAAGGAGTCTGCAATGCGGCTGGATCCTGCCAGCGGCTGGTGTGACGGAGCGCGTCACTGCCCCTCGCCGAATTTCAACGAGCGGCCCCAGGGCGAGGTGTCCCTGCTGGTGCTCCACAACATCAGCCTGCCGCCCGGGCAGTTCGGCACCGGCAAGGTGCAGCAGTTCTTCCAGAACCGCCTGCCGGTCGACGAGCACCCCTATTTCGCCGATATCGCCCAGCTCAGGGTGTCGGCGCATTTCCTCATCGAGCGCGACGGTGCCGTCACCCAGTTCGTCTCCTGCAATGCGCGGGCCTGGCATGCCGGGGTCTCGTCGTTCGAGGGGCGCGAGAACTGCAACGACTTCTCGCTCGGCATCGAGCTGGAGGGCACCGACGATCTGCCCTTCAGCGATGCGCAGTACCGTGCCCTGGCCGAGCTGAGCGAAGAGCTGCTGCGGGCCTATCCTCAGATGAGTGCGGCGCGCATCTGCGGCCATAGCGACATCGCCCCCGGGCGCAAGACCGACCCGGGCCCCTGTTTCGACTGGGCGCGCCTGCGCGCGGCCCTGCAAGGAGAGCGGTAGATGAGTTTTCTCGTGCTTCTACTGGTGCTCTGGGTGGAGAAGTTTTCCGCTGGGCGCCGGCGCATCCAACGGGATGGCCCCTGGCTCGGCTGGCTGGCCAGGGTCGAGGGCGGCTCGCCCTGGCTGGCGCTGGGGCTGGCCGTGCTGCTGCCGACGCTGCTGCTCGGTCTGCTCCTGCTGGCGCTGGAGCCGCTGGCCTATGGCTGGCTGGCGTTGCCCGTGCATCTGCTGGTGCTGGTCTACAGCCTGGGGCGTGGCGATGTGCTGGTCGCCCTGGGGCCGTTCCGCGATGCCTGGCGGCGCGGTGACGAGCAGGCCGCGCTGCACGTGGCCGAGCGTGACCTGGGCCTGGCCGCCGACGGCGAGGCCGAGCTGCTGGAGCGGGTCCAGGACTACGAGCTGTGGCAGGCCTACCAGGGCTTCTTCGCGGTGATCTTCTGGTACGCCCTGCTCGGGCCCTTGCCGGCGCTGGCCTATCGTCTGCTGGCGCTGAGCGCCGAGCAGGCGAGCCAGGCGGGCGTGCGCGAGCGCGCGGCACAGCTGCGGCATGCCCTGGACTGGCTGCCGGTGCGGGTGCTGGCGGCCAGCTTCGCCCTGGTCGGTAACTTCGCCGCGGTCAGCCGCGCCGTGCTGCACGACCTGCTAGCCTGGGATATCGCCGCCGCGCGCCTGGTGGCCAGTGCCGGGCGCGCCGCCGGCGAGTTACCCGAGCCGCAGCCGGGCGAGGCCGGGGTCGGCAGCCTGGACGAGCTGTGGCAGCTGCTGATCCGTGCCGCGGTGCTCTGGTATGCGGCCTTCGCCTTATGGATTCTGTTGCTGTAGCGCTTCGCGAGCAGAGCTCGCTCCGCTAGGGCCACAGCCAGGCGGCGCCGCGCACACCGCTGGAGTCGCCATGCCTGGCCTGCACCAGGCGGGTATTCACTTGGTCCGAGAATACGTGGCGTGGCAACAGCGGCGGTACCTGCTCATAGAGCGCCGGGATATTCGACAGCCCACCGCCCAGCACCACCACTTCCGGGTCCAGCAGGTTGATCACCGAGGCCAGGGCGCGCGCCAGCTGTTCGCAATAACGCTGCACGGCCCGGGCGGCGCCCGGCTCGGCGCGCCGGGCGGCCTCGGCCAGTTGCGCGGCGTTCAACCCCAGGTCGGCGCGGGCGGCCCAGCCGGGGCCGCTGAGGAAGGTCTCGATGCAGTCGTCCAGGCCGCAGTAGCAGCGCCGCCTCGGGCCATCGGCCGGGCTGCGCCAGGGCAGGGCGTTATGGCCCCATTCGCCGGCGATGGCATTGGGACCGGCCAGCAGGCGGCCGTGGATCACGATGCCGCCGCCCACGCCGGTGCCGAGTATCACCCCGAACACGCTGGCGGCGCCGGCGCCGGCGCCGTCCGTGGCCTCGGACAGGGCGAAGCAGTCGGCATCGTTGGCCAGGCGCACCGGGCGCTGCAGCAGGGCCTCCAGGTCGCCCTGCAGGTCCTGGCCGATCAGGCAGGTGGAGTTGGCGTTCTTGATGCGCCCGTGGTCTGGCGAGCGGGTCCCGGGGATACCGATGCCGAGGCTGCCGCGGGCGCCCAGGCTGGCCTCGGCCTCATGCACCAGGCGGGCGATGGTGCGCAGGGTGGCGGCGTAATCGCCCTGTGGCGTGGGCAGGCGTCGGCGCAAGCGCTCGTCGGCGCCGTCCAGGGCTATGATTTCAGTCTTGCTGCCGCCCAGGTCGATGCCCAGACGAAGGGGTGTGCGCATTCTTAACCTTAAGTTACAGAGGCTGGCGCCGATATCCGGTATATAGGCTCATGGGGGACCTGAGTCTGGCCACTGGCCATCCCCGCTAGAATTGGAATTACCACTGCCTTGCCGTTCAATAGACCAGCCCGCTTTCGGCTGGCATACAAGAATAATGGCAACAGGAGACGTCTAGTGAATAGCGTGTTGTACCCTGCCATCGCCCTGATGAACCGCTTGAGCTTCGGCATGAAGTTCAGCCTGATCAGTGTGCTGTTCTTCCTGCCCATGCTGGTGACCAACTATTTCCTGGTGCGCGAGTCCTACGACGCCTTCGTCGACACCCGTACCGAGTTGCAGAGCCTCGCGCAGCTCAAGCAGGGCATGCAGATGCGCCAGGAGCTGGAGCGCCTCACCGACCTCTACGAGATCTACGCCGTGCTGGGGCAGTCCGGTCAGTCCGAGCAACTGGTCGGCCTGATCGACCCGCTGGTGAAGGGCGTGAAGGCGACCCTCGACGGGCTCGAGTCGAGCAGCGGCGATGCCCAGGCCGTCGAGGAGTTCAACGCGCAGCGCGATGCCATCAGGAAGGCGCTGGATGCGGTCGAGGCCGAGTCCGCCCTGCGCAGCAAGGCCGGCCTGGTGACCCAGGCACTGGACAATTCCGAGCTGTTCATCAAGTTCGTCGCCAGCCAGTCCGGCCTCAGCCAGGACAGCGAGCTGAGCGTGCGGCAGATGAGCGAGCTGCTGACCAGCGTCACCCTGCCGGTGACCCGCACCATCGCCAAGGGCCGTGCCCTGGGCTCCTACTCCCTGGGTCAGGGCATCCTCGGTTCTTCCGACAGCAGCAAGCTGGACGAACTGCTGCTGCAGCTGGAGAAGTTGCACACCGAGTACGGCTTCAAGCTGCACAGCGCGCTGGAGAGCAATGCCCAGGCCAAGCGCAGCTTGGGCGATCTGGCCGAGGCCAGCCGCAGCACCCTGACCGAGAACGCCGCGGTGCTGGAAGAGCAACTGCTCATGGCCGATACCCTGGATGCGCCCTGGAAGGGCTTCTACGACCAGACCAGCGCCGCCATCGACAAGACCTACGCGCTGAACGAGGCCGTGCTCGACTTCCTCGAGCGCGACCTGGGCCAGCGCCTGGAGCAGAAACGCACGCAGATGGTGCTGCTGGTGGCGGCCCTGGTGCTGCTGTTCCTCGCCATCGGCTACCTCTACGGCGGCTTCTACGTGTCCACCCGCGCCACCCTCAAGGGCTTCGGCAAGACCCTGGGCCAGGTGGCCGCTGGCGACATGACGGTGAGTGTCAACGTGCGCAGCCGCGACGAATTGGGCGAGCTGGGTCAGGTGTTCAACGGTACGGTGGCGAAGATCCGCGACCTGATCGAGCTGGTCGGCCAGACGGTGATCGAGGTCGAGCGCCAGGCCGATCGCGTCGAACTGGTGTCCGGCGAGAGCAGCCAGGCGGTGAGCGCCCAGCGCGGGCAGATCGAGCAGGTCGCCACGGCGATGAACCAGATGTCCGCCACCGCCCAGGAGGTGGCGCGCAGCGCCGCCGCCGCGGTGGGCAGCGCGCAGAGCGTCAACGACGAGACCGTCAGCGGCCGCGCCCTGGTCGAGTCGCAGGTCGGCAGCATCCAGCGCCTGGCCAACGAGATCGACCAGTCGGTGGCGGTGATCAACCAGCTGGCCGCCGACAGCGCCTCGATCAGCCAGGTGCTGGACGTGATCAAGGGCATCGCCGGGCAGACCAACCTGCTGGCGCTCAACGCCGCCATCGAGGCGGCGCGCGCCGGCGAGCAGGGCCGTGGCTTCGCCGTGGTGGCCGACGAGGTACGCAACCTGGCCAAGCGCACCCACCAGTCCACCGAGGAGATCGAGCAGATGATCGGTCGCCTGCAGAGCGGCGTGGGCGCCACGGTGACCGCCATGAACGGCAGCCACCAGATGGTCGAGAGCACCGTCGGCCAGTCGGCCCAGGTGCAGCAGGCGCTGGAGAACATCCTCGGCGCGGTCGGCATGATCGTCGACCAGAACCAGCAGATCGCCGCCGCCGCCGAGCAGCAGACCGCCGTGGCCCACGACATCGACATGAACATCGTCGAGATCAACCAGGCCGGCGAGCGTACCGCCGAAGGCGCGGTGCAGACCGAGCAGGCCAGCCGCGAGCTGTCCGACCAGGTGGCGCGCCTCAAGGAGCTGATCAGCGCCTTCCGCGTCTGATCTGTCCCAAGCAATGCCCAAGGCCCGCCATTCGGCGGGCCTTGTTGTTTCTGCTGCGGCGATCGGAGGGATAGGGCTCTACTCCCCTCTCCCTCCGGGAGAGGGGCCGGGGGTGAGGGACTCCTAGGCTACTCGCAGTCTTGCGCGGGCGGCGCCAACCCTCTCCCGGAGCGAGGGGCTCAAGCCCAGCCGAACAGCTCGGCGGCGTTGCGGCTGCTGTGCTCGGCCAGCTGCTCGGGCGTCTCGCCGCGCAGTTCGGCCAGGGCCGCGCAGATCGCCGGCAGGTGCTCGGGGCTGTTGCGCAGGCCCGGATACATGGCCGGGGCCATGTCCGGCGAGTCGGTCTCCAGCACTATGGCCTCGGCCGGCAGCCGCGCCACCACCTTGCGCAGGCGCAGGGCCTGCGGCCAGGTCGGCGCGCCGCCGAGGCCCAGCTTGAAGCCCAGGCGCAGGTACTCGCGGGCCTCCTCGTAGCTGCCGGCGAAGGCGTGGATGATGCCGCCGCGCGGCGGGCGAAAGCGCTTCAGGCTGGCGATGGTGGCGGCATGGGCGCGGCGCACATGCAGCAGGGCGGGCAGCTCGAACTCCACCGCCAGTTCCAGCTGGGCCTCGAACAGCGCCTGCTGGCGCTGGCGATCCAGAGTCTCGACGAAGTAGTCCAGGCCGAACTCGCCGACCGCGCACAGCTGCGGATGCCCGGCCAGGCGCTGCAGCCAGGCGCGCAGCTCCTGTAGATGCCCGGGGAGATGCTGCTGCAGATAGACCGGGTGCAGGCCGAAGGCGGCATACAGATCGCTCTGCGTCTGGCACAGCTGCCACAGGCGCTGCCAGTTGTCGCGGTATACGCCGAGCACCACCAGGCGCTGCACGCCCAGGTCGCGGCTGCGCGCCAGCAGCTCGGCGCGGTCGGCGTCGAACTCGGGAAAGTCCAGGTGGGTGTGGGTGTCGATCAGCTGCATGCACGCATCATAAGCCCGGGCGGGTAAACTGTGCGCCTCGTATTCTTCCGGTTGCTTCGCCATGTCCTTCGCCGCCCTCGGCCTGATCGAACCCCTGCTGCGCACCCTCGATACGCTCGACTACCGCGAGCCGACGCCGGTGCAGAAGCAGGCCATTCCCGCCGTGCTCAAGGGCCGCGACGTGCTCGCCGCGGCGCAGACCGGCACCGGCAAGACCGCCGGTTTCGCCCTGCCGCTGCTGCAGAAACTGGTGCTGGAGGGTGGCCAGGTGGCGAGCAATTCGGTGCGCGCCCTGGTGCTGGTGCCGACCCGCGAGCTGGCCGAGCAGGTGCAGCAGGCGGTGCAGCAGTATGCGCAGAACCTGCCGCTGCGCACCTACGCGGTGTACGGCGGGGTCAGCATCAACCCGCAGATGATGAAGCTGCGCAAGGGCATCGACCTGCTGGTGGCCACCCCGGGTCGCCTGCTCGATCTGTACCGGCAGAATGCGCTGCGTTTCGACCAGCTGCAGGCGCTGGTGCTGGACGAGGCCGACCGCATGCTCGACCTGGGCTTCGCCCGCGAGCTGGACGAGCTGTTCAGCGCCCTGCCGAAGAAGCGCCAGACCCTGCTGTTCTCCGCCACCTTCTCCGACGCCATCCGCCAGATGGCCGGGGAGCTGCTGCGCGATCCGCTGTCGATCGAGGTCAGCCCGCGCAACGCGGCGGCCAAGAGCGTCAAGCAGTGGCTGGTGACGGTGGACAAGAAGCGCAAGAGCGAGCTGCTGCTGCACCTGTATCGCGAGCGTGGCTGGGATCAGCTGCTGGTGTTCGGCAAGACCCGCAAGGGCGTCGACGAGCTGGAGCAGTTGCTGCTCGCCGAGGGTATCGCCACCGACTCGATCCATGGCGACAAGCCGCAACCCTCGCGCTTGCGCGCCCTGCAGCGCTTCAAGGCCGGCGAGGTGCGGGTGCTGGTGGCCACCGACGTGGCCGCGCGCGGCCTGGACATCAGCGAGCTGCCGCGGGTGGTCAACCTCGACCTGCCCATCGTCGCCGAGGACTACGTGCACCGCATCGGCCGTACCGGCCGCGCCGGGGCCACGGGCGAGGCGGTGTCGCTGGTGTGCGCCGACGAGGTGGAGCTGCTGGCGGCCATCGAGACGCTGATCGGCCAGGTCATCCGCCGCGAGGACGAGCCTGGCTTCGAGCCGGATCACCGGGTGCCGCAGACCGCACCCGGCGGCGCGATCCTGAAGAAGCCGAAGAAGCCCAAGGTCAAGGTGATCCCGGGCGCCGCTGCCAAGGGCAGGATTCACATGGGCAACTGGTTCGAGGAAGACACCGGCAAGCCTAAGGTCAAGGCGGTGCGCGCCGTGCCGAAGCTGGGCGAGAAGCCGCGGCCGAAGAAGAAGTAGGGGAGGGGCCGTCGCGACGGCTTGTTCGCTTTGGGGAGCAGTTCCCAGTTGCCTGGGCCGTCCCTCGCCCCTGCGCGGGCCGCCCCGGCCCCTCTCCCGGAGGGAGAGGGGGGAGAACTAGCCCCGGCGCAGCTGCGCCTCGGCCGCCTCGGTGACGTCGTAGATCACCAGGCAGACATGCTCGACCTGGCCGGCGGTGGCGGCCAGCGGCATGATGCTGAGGTTCTGGTACATGAAGTCGGACTGCCCGGTGATCGGCCGGTAGGTCTCGAAGCGCAGCAGATAGGGGCGCTGCTGCCACAGGCTGAAGGCGCGGGTGCCCAGGCGCAGCACGCTGCCGACCTTGCGCTCCAGCCACACGCGGTCGATCTCCGGGAACAGCTGGAACAGGCTGCGCCCCTGCACCTGGTCGGCGCCCAGGCCCGAGTGGTTCTCCATGAAGCTGTTCCACACCTCGATGCGGAAGTTGCGGTCCATCACCAGCACGCCGACGTCCAGGCACTGGACGATGTCCAGCAGCCAGTGCAGTTCCTGCAGGTCAATCTGTGCGCGTTCGGCCATGGCTCACTCCATCAGGTACTGGATCTTGGCGGTCAGGCGCGGCACCGAGCTCTCGGTGAACAGCAGCAACAGGTCGAAGTGCACGGCGTGGCCCTCCAGGCCGTAGCTGATCTCCACCGCCAGGGTCTGGCGCCAGCGCGCGCGATTGAACTGGATCAGCTCGTCGATGCTGCGCGCGTGCTCGCCGAGCAGTTGCGGATGGCCCTGGGAGAAGCGGATATCCAACTGCTCGGCGATGCCGGTCAGGCAGGCGCCGATCAGGATGCTGGCCAGGTCCAGGAGCATCTCCGAGGTGGCCGTGTCGTCGCCCGGGCGCACGCCGATCAGGTGGGCGATATCGGCCACTTCCGAGTCATGGAACAGCAGCAGCGCCTCGCCGGCGATGGCCTCGCCGATGAAACCCTGGCATACCGCGCTGAGGCTGTCGCCGCGGTTGGCGTCGGCCAGGGCCATGTGCAGCTCGCTGGCCTCGAACAGGTCGACGGTGGGGATCGGCAGCCGCACGAACACGCCCAGCTCCTCCGCCAGCAGGGCGGCGGCGCGGCCCATGGCCACGTTGGTGACCTCGCGCAGGGCATCGCGAAAGCCCACCTTGATCTCGGGCTTGTCGGCGGGCTGCGTCTCGGTCGTCGCCGGTTCGGCCCGCAGCAGGCCCAGCTCGTCGAGGGTGGCGCGCAGTTCCTCGGCCGGCGCCGGCTTGCGAATGAAGCCCAGCGCGCCGAGTTCGACCACGCGTCGCCGCGCCTCCTCCTGCACGTCGCCGGACACCACCAGGATGCGGCAGCTGTGCCCCTCCTCGCGCACCTTGGCCAGCACCTGGTAGCCGTCCATCACCGGCATCGTCAGGTCGAGCAGCACGACCTCGCCCAGGCCCTGGCGAATCGCGGCCATGGCCTCTTCGCCCTGGCTGGCCTGGGTGATGTTCACCGGCCATTCGGGAGGCAGGGCGCGGATCAGTTGCTTGCGCGCCATGGCGGAGTCGTCGCAGACCAGCAGTGCAATCAAGGCTCTGTTCCCCGGTGGAGTCATAGCGCAAGCATAGTCGTCAGCGCGGCGTTCCGGCCTCGAAGCTGAAGGTGTTGCGTCCGGCCTCCTTGGCCATGTACATGGCGCGGTCGGCCTGTTGCAGCAGCGCTTCGATGTCGTCGCCGTCGCGGGGGAACAGGCTGACGCCCATGCTGGCCTGTATATGTACCTCGTGGCCGTCGATCAGCATGGGCAGCTGGAAGCGCTCATGCAGCTTGTGCACCACGCTGACGACCTGCTGCGGCTCTTCCATCTGTTCGAGCAGCACGACGAACTCGTCGCCGCCCAGGCGCGCCACCGTGTCGCTCTCGCGGGTGGCCGAGCGCAGCAGATTGGCCACCGCCTGCAGCACATGGTCGCCCAGGCTGTGGCCGAGGCTGTCGTTGAGCTCCTTGAAATGGTCCAGGTCGACGAACAGCACGGCCAGGGGCTTGGCGCTGCGCCGGGCGCTGGCCAGGGCGTGTTCCAGGCGCTCGAAGAACATGCGCCGGTTGGGCAGGCCGGTCAGGGCGTCGTGGCGGGCCAGGTGTTCCAGGGCCTGATGGCTCTGGTTGAGGGCTTCGAGCTGGTCGCGGATGTCCTCCTGCATCTGCTCGACGCTGCGCGCCAGCTCGCCCAGTTCGTCCTGGCGCTGCACCGGCAGCGGGCCGCTGTGGCGCTCGCTGGCGAACTGGCGCACGGCCAGGTTGATGCTCTTCAGCGGGCGGGTCATGGCGCGCGAGGCGACTATCGCCAGCAGCACCGCCAGCAGGCTGGCCAGCAGCACCACCTGGGCGATGCGCCGGCCGAGCTGGGTGCTTTCCGCCAGCACCTGGCTCTCCGTCTGGCCGAGGCCGAGCACCACGAAACGCTCCGCCGTACCGGCCTCAAGCTCCAGGCGCACGAAGGCGGCAATCTGGCTGCGCTCGGCGGCCCGGCTGCGGCCGATCAGGCCGTTCTCCGTAGCGCCCTGCAGCAATCGGCCCACCTCGGCGAACTCGTCCTGCAGGAAGCGGCGCTGACCTTGCTCGAAGCCGAAGGTACGCCGTGGGTCCGGGTGTATCAGCAGGTCGCCCCAACGGTTGCTCAGGTAGACCTGATAGTGCTGCGGCAGGTCGCTGCGCAACTGGTCGAACAGCTGGTCGAGGTCGATATTGATCACCACCAGGCCATACACCCGCCCGCCGTCACCGAACACCGGGCTGGACACCCGCAGGGTCGGCTTGCCCAGGCCCGAGTGGGCGCCCAGTTCGCGATTGATCGAGATGGGCGACAGGCGCACCTTGTCCGGTGCCAGGAGCAGGGTCTCGAACACGTAGGGGAAGTGGCCCTTCTCCTGCAGATCGCCGTCCTGCACCTGGATCGGTCGTTCGCCGTCGCGGTCCACCCGCACCTGTTCGAGGCCATGGCCGGCGGCGCTGATCAGGCGCACCTGCAGGTAGTGCGGATGCACCCGCATCAGGGCCTGGAACAGCTGGGCCAGGTCGCTCTCGATGTGCGCGCGCAACGGGGCGCCGACTGCGCCGGCCAGATTCCGCTCGCTGGCGATCCGCGCCAGCAGGCGTACATCGCGGGAGCTGGTGTCGATGCTGTTGCGCAGGTTGCGGCTGAGGACCTGGGTGGAGGTCAGCAGGTCGCGTTCGGCGGCCTTGAGAATCAGGCTGCGGCTGCTGGCATAGGAGTAGTAGCCGGTCAGGCCGCACACCAGCACGCCGAACAGGGCGAGCAGGCAGGCCAGCTTGGCGGCTATGCCGAATCTCATGGTGCCTCCGCCAGCGGCGGGCGTTCGCCGGAGTAGATGCGTTCCCACAGACGGGCCCGCCGCTCGGCGTCCTCCACCGGGCGTAGCCAGATCAGGCGGCCCGACACGTCCAGGCTGTCCGCCTCCTGCAGGGTGTTGGACAGGCCCTGGCGCTCCACCAGGGCGCGACTCATCGGCGGCTCCAGGCTGAAGTCGATCCAGGCCTCGGCCAGCGCCAGGTCGCGGGCGCCGCGGCTGATCGCCCAGCAGTCGAGCCAGGCGAGGGCGCCTTCGCGGGGGATGGCATAGCCGACATCGGCGCCGGCATCGCGCAGTTGCTTGAGCTGCTGGCGGCCATAGTTGGCCCAGAGCAGCGCCGCCTTGTGCTCGCGAAACAGCGCCGCGGCTTCCTCCGGCAGGTTGTAGAAGGTCAGCACGTTGCGCCGCAGGGCGATCAGCTGTTCGGCGATCAGCGGAAAATCGCCGGCGGCGATGCGGAAGGGGTCGCGGCCGCGGGCCTGGCTGGCCAGGGAAAAGTTGTGGCTGCTGCCGTTATAGGCCAGGACACGGCCCTGCAGGCGCGGATCCCACAGGCTGGTGATGGAGTCGGGAGGGCTGGTGAACTGCGTGCGATCGTAGATCAGGCCCATCTCCGAATAGGTGTAGGGGATGGCGTAGACCTTGCCGTCCGTGGTGATGCCGGGAATCTTCGGGTAGTCGCGAAAGCGCCAGAGCTGGCGGGTGGTGTTGGCAATGCGGCGCGGGTCCAGCGGCTGCAGCAGCTGTTGCTGGATATAGTTCTCGATCTCGGCGGTATTGGCGGCGATCAGGTCGAAGTTTCCGCCGTTGTTGGTGGCCAGCTTGCGCCGCAGCATATCGTCGCTGCCGACCAGGGTCACCTCCACCCGTGCCTTGTGGCGCCGCTCGAATTGTTGCACCAGGTCGGCATCGGCATAGCCGGGCCAGGCCAGCAGGCGCAGCACGCGCTCCTCCGCCGGCGCCAGGGCCGGTAGCAGGCAGAGCAGGGCGGCGATCAGCAGACGGTGGGTGGGGTACGTCATGGGGCTGGGCCAAAACCGGGGGCGCTCCAGCAGTGTATACGATGGCCATGGGCCCTGCCGGCGCACCGGGAGGGGGGCAGCTGGCGCTAAGGCGTCGCCTGCGTCGGCGGATACGGGGCGTCAGCGCCCGCTGGGCAGGCCGGCCCCGCGGCGGTGCAGCCGGTGATAGTCGCGCAGCCCGTTCAGGCTGCAGCGTCGGGCCTCTGTCGTTGCGGGGCGTCCAGCGCCTTGAGTTCGTCGCGTACCAGCGCCAGGCAGGCCTGGTGCAGGTTGCGGTAGTGCTTGGGGGCACGCCGCGCATACTGCTCGATCTGCTCCAGTTGGCTCCTGGCCTCGTCGGTGCGGTCGGCCTGGCGTAGCAGCAGGGCGTAGTGGTAGCGCGCCTCGGGGCCGGCGAAGTGCCCCAGCAGCGCATGGAATTCTTCCTCGGCCTTGGCCAGCTCGCCGAGCCGGCTGAGGGCGCGGGCGTACAGCAGGTGGCCCTCGGCGGAGCGGAACTGCGGGTTGTGGCGGATAAGCTCGTCCAGGGTGTCGCGGCAGCCCGCGGCATCGTCCAGGGCGAACTGGGCCTGGGCCAGGCCGAGCATGATGTCCGGTGCGTGACTGTGCACGCCGCGCAGGGCGGCGCGGTAGTGCCTCGCGGCCTCGGCGGGCTGCTCCAGGCGCAACAGCTCGTCGGCCAGCAATACGCGGGTCTCGCGGGTGTCGCTCAGCTCCAGGGCGTCGCGCAGGGCGCGCAAGTGGCGTTCGGGATCGAGGCGGTCGTGCAGCTGGTTGAGCGCACGGCGGCCGCTGCGGCTGCCGAGCATGTCCGGCAGCATGATGCCGAGGAAGTAGATCAGGCAGCCGAGGCCGGGCAGGGCGATGATCAGGTACAGCCAGTAGCGCTCCTGGCCGCTACGGACCGCGTGCAGGCCACAGACGATCTGGCAGGCGATGAGCAGCAGCGCGAGCAGGGGCATGGGCGAAACATCCTTGTTTGGTGGGGGCCCTGTTTAGCATGGCGCCGCACCACTGTCATCGGCGGCGCCGGCGTTATGTGCGGTCCACCCACTTGGGCGCCGCGCTGGGGCGCCAGGCGGCCAGGCGCTGCAGCAGTTCGTCCGGCTGTTCGCCGACCTGGAGGATGCTGCGGTGCTGCTCGCGGACGAAACGCTCGGCCACCAGATGATCGAGGAAGTCGGTCAGCCGCGCGTAGAAGCCCTCGACCTCGAGCAGGCCGATGGGCTTGGCGTGGTAGCCGAGCTGACCCCAGGTCCACACCTCGAACAGTTCTTCCAGGGTGCCCAGGCCGCCGGGCAGGGCGATGAAGGCGTCGGCCAGCTCGGCCATGCGCGCCTTGCGCGCATGCATGCCGTCCACCACCTCCAGGCGGGTCAGGCCGGGATGGCCGATCTCGGCGCGCTCCAGGCTCTGCGGGATGATGCCGATCACCTCGCCGCCGGCGGCCAGGGCGGCATCCGCCACCACGCCCATCAGGCCGACCGCGCCGCCGCCGTAGATCAGGCGCAGGCCGCGCTCGGCCAGGCTGCGGCCGAGCCGCTCGGCGGCCTCATGGTAGACCGGGCGGGCGCCGGGACTGGCGCCACAGAATACGCAGACGGATTTCAGGCTCATGCACGGCTTCCTCGTTTGGGGCCGACAGGGTAGCCGCGCGGCGAACCTGACTCAATCGTCAGCCCGGCGTGTCGTCGCGACCGCAGGCGCCGGCGGCATAGGCGGCCAGCAGGAGAAGGACTTGCCGAGTGGACATGGCGTGGCTCCCGAGTGGTGGCCGGGAAATTCTGCACGCCACGGGCGCGAGTGGCCCTTAGATTGTCTCGATGGCGGCGATAGCCGACGGCGCTCAGTCCGGCTGGCGGCCCAGGCCGCGCCAGTGCTTGGCGCCGATGAAGATGAAGCGCAGCTGCTGGATCATCTTGGTTTCGGGGGTGAGGTGGGGCGGCAGATCGGCGCGGGGCGGGTCGATCAGCTCGGGCAGGGTGGCGAACACCGTCTTCACCACCAGGTCGGAAACCACGTCCAGCGCCGCGTCGTCCAGGTGCGGCGTGCGACTCATCAGCTTGAGGTCGGCGGCCAGGTCGTCGGTGATCTGCTGACGCAGGCGGCCGATGGCCTGGCGCACCGG
This sequence comes from Pseudomonas sp. CAU 1711, assembly GCF_039888625.1. Classification (NCBI taxonomy): domain Bacteria; kingdom Pseudomonadati; phylum Pseudomonadota; class Gammaproteobacteria; order Pseudomonadales; family Pseudomonadaceae; genus Pseudomonas; species Pseudomonas sp. CAU 1711. The sequence continues at coordinate 52,727 of NZ_JBDQQT010000020.1, read as the reverse complement.
TTGCGAGCCGCCGTACTGCTCGCGGGCGAGGAACAGGAACTGGTTGCGGTTGGCCGCCACCGCGTCGAGGAAGATGCGCGTGCTGGCCTCGATGATGCCGCCCATCTCGAACTGGTTGCGGCGCACTTCGCGCAGGGTGCTGCGGAAGGTGGCGTCGACCTCGGCGACCAGCGCCAGGCCCAGTTCGTCCATGTCCTGGAAGTGCCGGTAGAAGCCGGTCGGCACTATGCCGGCGGTGCGGCTGACCTCGCGCAGGCTCAGGCTGCCGAAACCGCGACCGCTGTCCATCAGGCTGCGCGCGGCATCCATCAGGGCCTGGCGGGTCTGCTGTTTCTGTTCGGCGCGTGGGGTCATGGCGTTCGGCTGGCGACGGGATTGCGCCGCACTCTAGCAAAAGCCCTTCGGCGGCGTCGAACCGTTGTCAGTGAACAGTTGTTGACTGAATGGAAGGTGTTTGCCACTCTGTGTACATATGTTCACTGGAGCGCCCGAATGCCTCTCTTGCCGCTTGCCCTGATTCGCCTGCTGGCGCCGCTGCTGCGGCCGCTGCGTGCCCTGGCGGCGCGCGGCTGGTTGGTGGAGGCCGAGCTGGATGCCGTGCTGGCCTGGCTGCACCCGGCCTGGCGGTTGAACCGGGTGTTCGCTCGCGTCGAGGGTCGCGAATGGGTCGGCGACGACCTGCTGGCCCTGCGCCTGCGCTGCAACGGCAACGCGCGTGGCTGGCGCGCCGGCCAGCATGTACAGCTGTACCTGTGCCTGGACGGCGTGCGCCATGGGCGCAGCTACAGCCTGACCCGGGTCGCCGACGCCGGGGTGATCGAGCTGGGCATTCGCCGCCAGCCGGGCGGGCGCCTGTCCAACGCATTGCTGGAACGGGCCGAGGTCGGCCAGGTGCTGGAGCTGGGTCAGGCCCAGGGCGAGCTGCGCTGGCCGCGGCAGGGCGCCGGCGTCGGCCTGCTGGCCGCCGGCAGCGGCATCACCGCGCTGCTCGGCCTGCTGCGCGAGGCCCTGGCCCAGGGCTACGCGGCGCCGGTGCAGTTGCTGCACTACGTGCGCGAGGCCGGTCAGCGTGCCTATCGCGACGAACTGCTGGGGCTGATGCAGCGCTATCCCAACCTGCGCGTGCACTGGCAGCTGACCGGCCAGGGCGGCGAGCGCCTGCGCCCCGAACACCTGGCGCCGATGCACGGCTTCGACCTGCTGGCCTGCGGCCCGGCCGGCTTCGTCGCGACGCTGCGCGAGTGCTGGGACGGGGGGCTGCAACACGAGGCCTTCAGCCCGCTGCCGCGCAGCGCCGAGCCGGGTGGTGCGGTGCGCCTGGAGTTCGTCCGCAGTCGTGTTCAGGCATCCGGCGACAGCGCGCGCAGCCTGCTGGAGCAGGCCGAGGCCGCCGGCCTGCGCCCGGCCCACGGCTGTCGCCAGGGCATCTGCGCCGGCTGCACCTGCACCCTGCTGGGCGGCGCGGTGCGCGATCTGCGCAGCGGCGCGACCCTGGCCGAGCCGGGGCAGGCGATCCGCCCGTGCGTCAGCGCGCCCCTGGGCGATGTACGAGTCGATCTCTAGGAGAGTGCCATGCGAGTGGACCGTGAACTGAGCGCCGCCGAACTGCAGGCCTTCGCTGCCGAACTGGACGGCCTGCGCCGGCAGACCCTGGCCGACCTGGGCGAGGCCGACGCCCGCTATATCCGCCGGGTGCGCGGCGCCGTGCGCTGGTGCTGCTGGGGCGGGCGGGCGCTGCTGCTGTTCGGCTGGTTCCCGCTGACCTGGCTGCTCGGCAGCCTGCTGCTGGGCCTGGGCAAGATTCTCGAGAACATGGAGCTGGGCCACAACGTGCTGCACGGCCAGTACGACTGGATGAACGATCCGGAGCTGAGCGGGCGCCGCTACGAGTGGGACATCGCCGGCCCGGCCGATTTCTGGCGGCACACTCACAACCATACCCACCACACCTGGACCAATGTGATCGGCATGGACGACGACGTCGGCTACGGCCTGCTGCGCCTGTTTCCCGAGCAGCGCTGGAAGCCCTTCTATCGCTGGCAGCCGCTATGGGCGGCCCTGCAGGCCCTGCTGTTCCAGTACGCGGTGGCCATCCAGCACCTGCGCCTGGATCAGTGGCTGAAGGGGCGGCTCGCCGGCACCGAACTGCGCCCGCTGCTGCGTCAGCTCGGCGCCAAGCTGCTGCGCCAGTGGGGCAAGGACTACGTCCTGTTCCCCCTGCTGGCGCTGCTGCTCGGCGCCAATGCCCTGGCCGTGCTGGCCGGCAACGCGCTGGCCAACCTGCTGCGCAACCTGTGGACCTTCCTGGTGATCTTCTGCGGCCATTTCACCGAGCGCGCGGCGGTGTTCAGCAAGGATTCGGTGCTCGGCGAGAGCCGCGGCCACTGGTACCTGCGCCAGTTGCGTGGTTCCAGCAACCTGCAGGGCGGCCGGCTGTTCCATATCCTCACCGGCAACCTCAGCCATCAGATCGAACACCACCTGTTCCCCGATCTGCCGGCCCGGCGCTACGCCGAGCTGGCGCCGCGGGTGCGCGAGATCGCCCAGCGCTATGGCCAGGTCTATAACAGCGGCAAGTTGTCGGCGCAGTTCGCCGGCGTGCTCCGGCGCATCTGGCTCTACCGTCTGCCGCCGGCCGTTTCGTCGGCATAAAAAAGCCCGGCGGGCGCCGTAACGCTGTTCACTCAGCGACATCGCGCTTGGCCGACGGCACCGTGGCTACCGTTCTCCCTCTCCCTCTGGGAGAGGGTCGGGGTGAGGGGCAGGCAACGAGTAGGCGATAGTCCCTCACCCCCAGCCCCTCTCCCGGCGGGAGAGGGGAGCGCTCTCAAGGCTCCGCGACGTCCAGACGTTGGTATTGCGCAGTGTCCTTTGCTGCCGGCCAAACCAGAAAAACGCCGCGACTCTGTAAAGAAATCGCGGCGTTTTCTCAAGTGAACAGCGTTACGAGGGGCGCCGGGCTTCGGGTGGCAGTGCCGATGATTCAGGCGGTCCGGCGACCGACGCGATCGGCACCACCTTCGGCGACAGTGCTTTCGTGTTGAACGGGCTGCAGTTCGATCAGCGGCGGTTGCTCGATGCCCGGCAGGGCGAAGGCGCTGGTGGTCAGGCTGGCCAGGATCAGGCTGGCGAGAATTGGCTTTTTCATCTTGGGCTCCTCGTGGGGGCGTCAGTGAGTACGGAGGCCATACTACTGAGCCGGCGCCAAGACAGAAGTCGAGCCTCGTGATAGTAACCATCGAGTCCGTCAATGGTCGACGGATAGGCTCTGGGGCGCGGCTTTCAGCCGCGGTGGCGGTGCCGCCACTGGCTCCATTCGAAACCCAGCACCACCAGCAGCGACAGGGCGAAGGGAATCAGCAGGTAGAACACGCGGAACACGATCAGCGCCGCCAGCACGTCGGCGGTCGGCAGCTCCGGCATGGCGGCGAGGAAGGTCACTTCCAGTACGCCGAGGCCGCCCGGCGCATGAGACAGCAGGGCCAGGGAAAAGGAGGCGAGGAACACGCCGAGCACCACCAGGAACCCCGGGTTGCCCTGCGCCGGCAGGGCGAAGTAGATGATCGCCGCCGCGCACAGCAGTTCCAGCGGCCCGGCCAGCAGCTGGCGGCCGACTATGCCCAGGCGCGGGTACTCGACATGCAGCTTGCCCCATTGCCACGGCTTGAACTGGCGCCAGGAGCCCAGCACGTAGAGCGCCACCAGGCCGAGCAGGAACAGGCCGATGGTCACCGACAGCCAGGGGCCGACATCGGCTACCCGTTCGATCAGCTCGGGCTGGCAGACCAGCACGACACCGCTGGAAAGCAGGGTGCCGAGGGCGAAGGTGAAGGAGCAGAAGAAGATCAGCAGGCCGATCTCCGCCGGCGTCAGCCCCTTGCTGCGGTAGGCGCGAAAGCGCACCACCGCGCCGGAGAACACCGAGGCGCCGATGTTGTGGGCCAGGGCGTAGGTGGTGAACGAGCACAGGGTGATGAAGCGCCAGGGAATACGCTTGCCCAGATGGGCGAGGGCGATGCGGTCGTACCAGGCCAGGGCGAAGTAGGCGCCGAGGGTGGCCGCTGCGGCCAGCAGCCAGTTGCGCATGGAGATGGCGAGCAGGCTGTCGCGCAGCTGGTCCAGGGAAAGGGTGTGGACTTCCCGGTACAGCAGGAAGCAGGAGAGCACGACGGCGGCCAGCCCGATTAGGGTCCAGATCCAGTCGCTTCTCTTCATCATCGCGGATGGCTCCCGTGCCCTGGCCCGTCGGTGTGCATCGCGGCAGGCGATGCGCAAAATCGCCGTGCAGTATCGGGGAGGCGCGCGCCCGGCTCAAGCGGAGCCCCGCGAAGGGGCGTAACCGCCTGTTGCAGAGTGTTGTGCTGTCAAAAATTTAAAACTGCTTCCTTATGTTTCTGTAGAGGAAAGCGCTGTCATTCATCGGCTTAGTGATCTGTTAGGCGCTTTTCGAATGCTCTCGTCCTGTCGTTTCGTCATTTTTGTTTGACATATTTTACGGTTTTGCCAGACTGCGCGGCCTAGCCCGACGGATCATCGGTACCGTCGGCGCAGAGTCGGGCCAGGAGGGCCATAACAAAAACCTGCAGCCCGCCGTCCCAGCCCCCTCGCCTTGCGGGGCAAGCATGCGGTGGGCCGATGTCGCTGGAACGGGAAAACATGCTGATCTGGTTCGTCGCGCTGTACCTGCTGGCCACCGTGGCCATCGGCTTCTATGCCTCCACCCGGGTGAAAAACACCCGTGACTTCGCCTCCGGCGGTCGCAGCATGGGCTTCCCCATCGTCGCCGCCATGGTGTTCGCCACCTGGTTCGGCTCCGAGGCGGTGCTGGGCATTCCCGCCACCTTCCTCGAGGAAGGCTTCGCCGGCATAGTCGAGGACCCCTTCGGCTCCTTCTGGTGTCTGTTCATCGTCGGCGCGATCATCGCCCGCCCGCTGTACCGTCTGAACCTGCTGACCATCGGCGACTACTTCAAGAAGCGCTTCGGCTCCGAAGTCGAGCTGATCATCAGCCTGGTCATAGTGCTGTCCTACCTGGGTTGGATCGCCGCCCAGCTGATCGCCCTCGGCGTGGTGTTCAACGTGGTCTCAGACGGTGCCATCAGCACCACTCAGGGCATGTTCCTCGGCACCTTCATCGTGCTGCTGTACACCCTGTTCGGTGGCATGTGGTCGGTGGCCCTGACCGACTTCTTCCAGATGATCGTCATCGTGGTCGGCCTGATCTACCTGGTCTGGCTGTTCAGCGACATGGCCGGTGGCGCCGATGTGGTGATCAGCAAGGCGGCCAGCGAAGGCAAGTTCACCTTCATGCACAGCTTCGAGGCCAAGGACATCGTCGCCTTCATCGGCGCGGCGGTGACCATGATGCTCGGCTCCATCCCCCAGCAGGACGTGTACCAGCGGGTGATGTCGGCGAAGAACGAGACGATCGCCTCGCGCGCCTCCATGGCCGGTGCCGTGTTCTATCTCGGCTTCTGCATGCTGCCGATCTTCCTGGTCTACGCCGCCTCGATGATCGACCCGGCGCTGGTCGAGAAGTGGCTGGCGGAAGACGCGCAGATGATTCTGCCGCTGCTGATCCTGGAGAAGACTCCGCTGATCGCGCAGATCTTCTTCTTCGGCGCGCTGCTCTCGGCCATCATGTCCACCGCCTCCGGTACCCTGCTGGCACCGTCGGTGACCCTGACCGAGAACGTGCTCAAGCGCTTCCTGCCGGAACTCAATGACAAGCAGTTCCTGTTGCTGATGCGGGCGACCATCCTGGTTTGCGCCGTCGCCACCCTGACTTTCGCCCTGAACTCCGATGCCAGCATCTACGAGATGGTCGGCAACGCATACTGCGTGACTCTGGTCGCCGCCGTGGTGCCGCTGTTCGCCGGCCTGTTCTGGAAGCGCGCGACCACCCAGGGCGCTCTGGTGTCCATCGCCTTCGGTCTGACTTCCTGGATCTACCTGGAATACACCCTGACCGACGACGCTTTCTGGCCGCCGCAGTTGGCCGGCCTGCTGTTCAGCATCGCCGGCATGCTGATCGGCACCCTGCTGCCGCAGTTCAAGCGCAACGACAACGGCATGCTGGCGGCTCAGCCGCAGTAAGCCGCAGCCCGTGCCCGAGACCCGCCTTCTGGCGTAATGCTGTTCACTTAAGAAAGCGCCGCGATTTCTTTACAGAGTCGCGGCGTTTTTCTGGTTTGGCCAGCAGCGAAGGACACTGCGCAATGCCATGACCTGGATGTCGCGGAGCGCTCCCCTCTCCCGCCGGGAGAGGGGCTGGGGGTGAGGGACTATCGCCTACTCGTTGCCTGGCCCTCACCCCGACCCTCTCCCAGAGGGAGAGGGAGCATAACAGCCACGGTGCCGACTCAATCAAAGTTCGGCCGAGCGCGATGTCGCTAAGTGAACAGCATTATGCCTTCTGGCGGGTCTTTGCTTTTATGGGGGCTATGTCCCCGGTTGGTCGCTAGGGCAGGACGCCGAGCAGGGTCCACAGCCGCCGTGCCTCGGCATCGGCATTGATCAGTTCGGCGAGCAGTTCGCGCAGGGGTTTCTGCCCCCACTCGACGGCGCGGTTGATCAGGTAGGGCACCGGGCTGTGCGGTTCGGTGCGGGCCAGGTAGGCGGCGATCAGGGCCAGCTGCCGATAGGCCTCTTCGCGGCTGGCCGGGCCCTGGGTCGGGTCGGGCGCGGGTGGCGAGGCCGGCGCCTCGGTCTGGGGAGCGTCGGCGACGACGGCTGGTGGCGGGGCATCGGGATGCATGAATAAGAACTCCTGCAGGAGCGTGGTCGACTGGTCGATGCTGTGCAGCAGCGGAGCGAAGGAGGGCGCTTCCTCTGCCAGCTGCTCATCGCACCAGGCCGCGAGGCATTCGGCTGCGGCCCGGCTCTTGTCCAGCCAGGCGAGATCCTGGCGCAGCCGCTCCGCGGGCACTTTGTGCAGCTCCTCGCGCAGCTGGCGCAGGCCGTTCTGGGCGGCTTCGCGCTGGGCCTTGGCGGCCTTGCTGTCGTCCAGTTGCTGGCGGTTCAGCTGTTGCCAGTCGGCCAGGCTGAAGCGGGCGAACTCGGTGGGGGCGCCGGCGAACAGCGGCAGGCGGGTCTGCAGCACTTCGGCATAACGGCGCACGACCCAGGCGATGGGGCTGGCGCGCCAGGAGAGATCGCCGTCTCTGGGTTGCGGGTGCAGCTCGTCCGGGAAGCTCCGGCCCAGTTCGGTCAGCAGCTCGAGGGCCGCACTCAGGCCTTCGTAGCGATGCCGGTGCAGCCAGGCCTCGCCCAGCCAGGCGGCCACCATCAGGTCTTTGCTCTGTCCGCGCAGCAGCTCGCTGGCCAGGCGTTCCACGGCGAGCCAGTCCGCCTGTTTGCTGGGCGCCTGCCAGACGCCGGTCGGCAGGCTCTCGTCGTCCTCCCGGCGTGCTTCGCGCAGGGCGTCGTAGCCGGGGGCATGGCGTATGTCGTGGCCGCAGGGCTGCGGGCCGGGAATGGGTTCGAGCAGCTCGGCGGCGAGCAGACCTGTGCTGGACATCCGTTCTCCTAGGGGCTGGGCAGCTGGGCCGCCGGAGCGGCAACGGGTTGGATGCTGGCCTGGGCGCCGATCTGTGGCGGCGTGACGAAAGGCGACTTGGGCGCGCCGACCGGCAGCGGGCTCATGGCCAGCGGCTGCTTGCCGCCGGCGCTGAGCAGGGTCAGGCGCACGAACATCTGGGCCTGGTTGTCGCTGCTGCCGGGGGCGTAGACCGGCACACGGAAGGCCAGCGGTGTCTCGTTGTAATCGATGGTGGTCAGTCGCTCGAAAGCCACGTGGTTGCGCAGCAGACGCAGCAGTGCCCAGGGACCGTCGTATTCCCAGCCGGCCTCGTACTGGTAGACGGCGAGCGCCAATTGCTGAGGGTCGTCGGCCGGTCTCTGCGAGCCGTTCATGGCCCAGCGCAGCAGCAGCTTGACCGGCTGCGCCAGGCCCCAGCGCAGGCGGCTCTGCTCGCCGCCGGGGTAGCGGATCAGTTCGCTGCCGGCGGCCAGGCTCCACTCGATCACCTGGTCGGCGCCCTGCTCGGCATCGCGGTCGGTGCGCCAGCGCACGTCCAGGTCGAGGCCGCGGATGCCGTCCTGGTTGCGCAGGAACAGGGGCGTCAGCCACACCTTGGCCTGCTGCAGCTGGTCGAGGAAACTGGCCGCGGCGAGGGCGTCGGGCGACTGCGCCAGGCTCAGGCCGGCCCTGGCCTGCTCCAGATTCTCGTCGAGCAGATGGAGAAACTGACGCACGCGGTCCGGGTCGGCGTCGACGGCCTCGACGTCGAAGGCGAAGGGGAAGCGCCCCGCCAGGTACTGGTTGAAGAAGCCGGACAGCGTGTTCCAGGCCGCCGCCGCCGTGTGCAGCTGCAGCTGACTGCAGCGCTGCGAGACCAGTTCGGCTACCGATCTGGCCCGTTGCGAGATGGCGTCGGCGCCGTCGGGCAATTGCGCCTCGTGCAGGCGGGTGCTGCAGGTGGTCAGGTCCATGTCGTTGAGGCTGCCGGCGGCGAAGCGTTCGAACAGGGCGGGGGCACTGTTGGGGTTCTTGTCCGCGTAGCGCTTCAGTTCGACCGCCATGTCCTGCCAGCTGCGCAGGCGCGCGAGGTTGCCGGCGGCCAGACTGTCGCTGTGGCTGTCCAGCCAGGCCATGGCCGGCGCGATGCGGCTCTGCAGGTCGGCGATCAGGTTGACCTGGCCGCTCAGGTACTGTTGCAGCTCCTGCAGGTTGCCGGCATGGTAGGCGCGCAGGCCGACGTTGGTGTTGCCGTTCCACCAGGAGAAGTCGCCCTGCTGGGGCTGATAGAGGCCCAGGCGCTGGAGTTCGGCGTCGGCGCGATCGAGGTCCTGCAGGGCACGGCGATTCATCTCGCGCAGCAGCGCCTGGGCCAGGTCCTGGCGCCCGAGGGCCTGGAAGGCGGCGAACACGGCATTGGCGCTGTCGACCGACAGGTTGAAGACCCGCCCGTCGCTCTGCGCCAGCGAGGTCGAGGGTCTTGGCGTGGCGAGCAGATTCCACATGGTGATGGCGGTGCTGTCCTGAGCGGCCCCGGTCAGCGCGCCGCGGTACTCGAAGGGCACCCGGGCGATGTCCTGCTTGAGGTACTGGCCGTAGTGGGCGAAGTAACTTTGCGCGCTGGTCAGGCTCTGTTCGTCGATGCCGCTCAGGGGCCCGCCGACCTGCAGAGTGCCGCCGCCGGCAAGAGCCGCCGTGGCGAAGTCCTGGCGCAACAGCACTGCGATGGCGGTGTCCAGCTTGGTCAGGTTGTCCTGCAGCTCTATGCCGCCGTTCTGGCGGCGCAGAACGCTGGTGTGCGGATCGTCGTCGTTCAGCCACTGACGGCTGAAGATGTTGCGCAGGCGGCTGGCGTGGGCCTTGACCTGGGCGACCGCCTGCTGGCCGATCAGGCCGTTCTTGCCGGCCGCCTCGAGCATGTCGGTATAGCCCGGCACCAGGTCGTCGCCGGACCCGCGCCCCCAGGCGAGGTTGAGCGCGGAGACCAGGCGGCCCATACGATCGATATCCAGGCTCAGCTCTTCCAGTTCGAGGATCGAGTTGCGCTGACCGTTTTCCAGCAGTTGCAGGTGACGCTTGATCTCGCTGGCCGTGCCGGTGAAGTCGGCATCGGCGAACAGCTGGTCCAGCCACTGCTGCATCAGGCGGACGAACAGCTTGGCGATCTCGGGCTGGGCGGCGGAGAGGTTCAGCGGGCTGGCCAGGGGTTGCGGCGTGTTCGCCAGCAGCCGGTTGTAGCGGCCCTGCAGGGGCAGGGGCTGGCTCTGCAACTCCAGGCCCAGCAGGGCGTCGGCGAGGAGCATGGCATCGTCCAGCGGTTTCTTGCTGCCGGCCAGCATCTGGTTGAAACGCTGACCGTTGCTCTCCAGGGTCTGGGCCTTCTGTAGCAGCTGGGTGGCCTGCAGGTAGGCGGGCCACTGCTCGGGAAATCCGGCCTCGGTGGAGGGGCGCGAGGCTTGCTGCTGCGGCTGGGTCGACAGGGCCTGCAGGTCACGCTCCAGGATGCCGCGCAGCGGCAGGTAGAGCTCCTTGCTGGTGGCCTGCAGCAGTCTTTCGCCGAGCCGCTCGTCCAGCGAGGAGAACAGCGAGCCGGGCAGCAGGGCCGAGCTGAAGCGCCAGCGCGGGGCCTCGGCCAGCAGGGTCCAGAAGTCTTCGATGCTGCGCTTGGTGTCTTCGGTGCCGTTGGCCTCGTAGCGACGCAGCTCCTGCAGCAGGGCCGAGAGCTGCACGGCCTGTTGTTTCTCCACCTGCCAGACCCACAGCATGCCGACCAGCCACAGCAGCGCGACCACCCCGGCCACGCCGCCGCTCAGGCGCAGCCAGCGGCGGCGCAGGTAGAGGATGCGCGGCACCGGCTGGGCCAGGCCCTGGTCGGCCAGTATGCGCTGGCGCAGCAGGCGGGAGGAGAACAGCGGCTGATAGGTGGTTTCGTCGCCGATCACGAAGGGATCGTCGTCGCGTGCCTGGCTCGGCAGGTCGGCACAGAAGTAGATGCCGCGCAGTTGCGCGGCCTCGCCGATGGCGCTGCCGTGGAACACCGGGTCGCAGAGGGTCTGCAGGTTGTTGCGGATGGCGTCGAAGCGCCGCGGCAGCAGGTACAGCGCCTCCTCGACCCGCCCCGAGAGCGCGCCCAGCTCGGTGATCTCCTCTTCCAGCACGCGTACCAGGCGGTCCAGCGCCATCTCGGTCCATTCCGGGTGCCAGGTGGTGCCGGGGGCGAAGGGGGAGGACCAGCCGAGCATGCGTTCGCGTGCGTCCGCCGGCAGCATGTCGGCCAGCTCCTTGATGCCGGGCTGGCTCTCCAGGCCGGTCACCAGCACATACACGGGCAGGCTCAGGCCCAGGTGCTGGAGCAGCTCGTTGAACTTGCGCCGGGCCGCCAGGCCGGCGGCCATGGCGTCTTCGCTGTCCCACAGCTGTTCGGCCGGCACGGTCCAGATGATCGCGTCCAGCGGCCGGCCGGCGCGCATCATCAGCAGCATGCCGAGCAGGCGCCGCCAGGCCGCGATCTGCAGCAGGGCGCCCTCGCCATGGTTGAACATCGCATTGGGCGCGGCCAGCAGCGCCGCGTCGCTGTCGTACCACCAGCGGCCGAACCAGCCGGGCTTGCCCGAGCTGGACAGGCGCCAGGCGCGGCACAGGCGCTCGGTGCGCTGCTCGTCACCGATCAGCAGCAGCCAGGGAATCTGGTAGCGCTCCTTGAGCCCCAGGTCGCTTTCCATCTGCTGCACGGCGAGAAAGCAGCTGCGCGCGGATTGGTCGAAGCGGTCGCGCAGCCACCAGAACAGAACGCCCAGCAGCAAGGCGAGAACGATCAGGCCGACTAGCAGGAAGACGATTTCCAGGACGCTCATGGTCAGGGCTCTATCGATTGGGCGGCCTGGGTGGCGTAGAGCTCGGGCTCGAGGCGCCGGGCGATGTCGTGCCAGAACAGCTGGTTGAGCAGCAGCAGCGCCAGCAGCCCGGCGGCGATGCACAGGCCCAGGCGCAGCGAGTCCGGCAGCATGCGGCGCAGCGGTTGGCGCAGTGCGGGAAGCGCCGCGGGCTGTTCGAGCAGCTGGCCGACCTGGTGCAGGTCGGCCTCGCGCTGCCAGGCGAAGGCGAACAGCGCGCGCCGCCACTTCTCGTGCAGGGCGCGGCCGCCGGCGCCGCGCAGGCGGCCATGGAAGCCCAGGGTCAGGCACTGCAGGTAGACGTTGGCCAGGTCGCGATAGCCGGGGTCGCCGCTGGCGAGCAATTGCTTGATGGCGCGCGGCAGGCGTTCGCCCGCGGTGCGGCTGCCGAACAGGCGCATTTCCAGCGGCTTGTGTTGCCAGGCGGCCTGTCCCGGCCAGGGGCTGAACACCAGCGTCTCGTCGAGCAGGGCGACGAAGGCATAGACCATGGCCTTGGCCTGACCGCCCGGCGCATCACCCACGGCGGCAAAGGCGTCGCGCCACAGGCGGCGGGTGAGGCGATGGGCTTCCTCGATGGCGCGGGTCACCACCTCGGCGGTGCTGCCGCTGTCGTTGGCCAGCTCCGGCCAGATATTCAGCCACTGGCTCCAGGCCGCGGTGAAGGCGGCGCTCAGCGGGGCCTGGCCGATCGAGATCATGGACAGGCGTGGCTGGACCTCGGCCATGGCTGCCTCAGTCCTCCCGCGCGCCGTCGGCGTCGTCGACGAACAGCAGCACTTCCCAGGGCTCCGGGCCGGAGCCGGCGCCGGGCAGGGCGATGCGCAGGCGCAGGCGTGGGTCGAACCACTCCCGCTCGCCGCGCAACACGAACAGTCGGGTGTCTTCGCCGACGTTGTAGCTGATCTGTTCCTGGCGGCTCAGCGGCTGCTGGCTCATGCCGCGCATGCGCTGTCGCAACAGGGTAGCGATGTGCGGCTCGGAAGCGACTATGGCGCTGGCCAGCCATTGGGTCGCGGCTACCTCGCCGGTGCCCGCCGGCATGCGCAGGCCGATCGTCAGGTTGGGCCAGCCGTCGGCCTGTTCCGGCAGGTCGATCCAGAAGCCCTGGGTGTCGCGCGCGAAGGGCACGCAGCGATAGCCGGCCCTGACCAGTTCGAGCGCGGCGTTCAGCCAGTTGAGCAGCTCGTCGTAGCCCGCCAGCAATTCGTCGTAGGCCAGCGGCTTGAAGGCGGGCACGCCGGCCAGCGGGTCGAGCGCGACCAGGGCGCCCGCCATGCCGCAGAGCAGGCGATGCAGCGACTCCGGGTGGACGACGCGGCTACCCAGCGCCGCCTCGATCTCCGGCAGGCGCATCCATAGGGCGGCGAGGAGGCGGCGAATCTCCACGGCGTCCTCGCCGTTGCCGGCCGCCTGGGTCTGGCGCAGACGGCCGGCGAGGAACAGGCACTTCTCGCGGGTGCGGGCGCACAGGGCGGCCACCTTGTGGCCGAGCACGGAGTCCGCGCGCAGCCTCGGGCAGGGCGGCACGTAGGGGATGCGGCTGTAGCCGCCGCCCTGCTTGCCCAGGCGCAGCAGCGGCAGGCACACCGAATCGGCCTTGTGGCTCTCGGTGACCAGGCGCAGGTCGGCGCGCCAGACGCTGAGCGGCTCGGGGAACAGGCCGCTGGCCAGGTCGGGCAGCGGCTCGCTCTGCCTGGAGAGCAGGCGACCTTCGAGGGGGGCGAGCTGGCCGGCGCGGTACAGCGGGGCGACCGCCAGGAAGACGGTGACCCAGCCCTGCGCAGCGTTCTCGATCTGCTCCTTCGCATCGAGCTCCAGGGGCTGCTCGTGAGAGGCGTCCAGGCTGACCGGCAGGCCGTCGGGCATCAGCGCATCGAGGGAGGTGATGCGCACCAGGCCGCAGCTCAGCGCGGACTCGTCCAGCTCCAGGCGTTCGACACCCCAGAACCAGGGGTGCGCGGCGGCGGCGAGACGGGTGGCGAGGGTCTCGGCGCGCAGCGCCTGCAACTGGAAGTGCTGCGGCAGCAGGTGCATGCCTTCGTGCCAGCAGATCGCATCGGGTATGCCGCCCATCCCTTGCCCCCATCGACGTCCCAGGTTGTCTTGCTGGAGCCTTGACTGCGGTCTGCGCCCGCCGGCGCCCATCACTTGCGGGTGGGGTTGTCCAGCAGGCGCATGTTCTTGCTCTCGAAGCGCAGCCACACCGCCTGTTGCTGATCCAGGCGCAGGCGGTGGGTACCGGGATTGTTATAGCCGGCATACACCAAAAGTCCAACCGCGGGGTCGCCGGTGATGGGCAGGTCGCGCGCCTCCATGAACTGGCCGGGCACCAGCTCAAGGCTCCACACCCGGATGGCCTGCAGGTAGTCGCGGCGCAGCTGCTCGCGCTGGTCGAACCACTGCTTGGCGGGCAGCGACAGCAGCAACTTGAGCAGGTCGGGATCCTGTATCGCCACCAGGTCGACGGCGATGGGCGTGTCCGCATTGGCGCTGGGCGCCACGTCCAGCGTGAGGGTGCGCAGCTCGATCGAGGGTTGCGAGAAGTGCGAGCAGGCGCTCAGCAGCAGGGCGAGGCATGCGGCCTGCGCCGCGAGGGAGAAACGTCCAAGTCTCATGGAGCCCGTCATCCGTTCAGTTTGCATTTTTATAGACCTGTTCTAGCGTCTCTGGTAGTTCGCCCATAGGACGAACGAAGGGATCGCACCGCTCGCTTCGTTCAGTACGGCACAGGTTCCGCAGGGAGCGCGATGGGGATGAAGCCCCCGAAGCATTGCGCATGGTCAATGTTTGCAGGGTAAGGAATGGAACCATGGCTGAGAGTACCCAGCACAAGCTGGATCGCGTACGTCCCCCTCGTGTCCAGATCACCTACGACGTCGAAATCGGCGACGCCATCGAGAAGAAGGAGCTGCCCCTGGTGGTCGGCATCCTCGCCGATCTGTCCGGCAAGCCCGAAACCCCGTTGCCCAAGATGGGCGAGCGCCGCTTCGTCGAGATCGATCGCGACAATTTCAACGAGGTGCTGTCCTCCATAGCGCCCCGGCTGGCCGTCCAGGTGGACAACACCATCAGCGGCGACGGCAGCAAGCTCAACGTCGAGCTCAAGTTCTCCCAGTTCGACGACTTCGACCCGGTCAGCATCGTCAAGCAGGTCACGCCCCTGCGTCGTCTGTACGACGCACGCCAGCGCCTGCGCGACCTGCTCACCAAGCTCGACGGTAACGACGATCTGGACAAGCTGCTCCAGGAAGTGGTGGCCAACACGGACGGGCTGAAGGAGATCAAGGCCTCGTTCCCGGAAGAGGCCGCTCCGGCTGCGGCGCCCGCCGCAAGTGCAGCGCCGGCCCCGGCAGCCGCCAAGGCGGAGACCCCGGCAGAGCCGGATGCCCCGGCCGAACAGCCCGAATAATCCCCCGTCAGCGCGCTCCGCATCCATCGAGGAGGATCAGCCATGGCCGAGACAAAAGGCGGTGCCCAGGGGGCATCGCAATCCACAACCCTTTCCCTGCTTGACCGCATCATCGCCGAGGGCCGCATGGCCCACGACGACAGCCAGCAGGCCTATGCCCGCGACATGCTGGCCGAGTTCGCCACCCAGGTCCTCGACGAAGGCATGGTGGTCGACAAGGACACCGTGGCGATGATCAACGAGCGCATCGCCCAGATCGACGAACTGATCAGTGCCCAGCTCAACGAAATTCTGCACAATCCCGAAGTCCAGCAGCTGGAGGCCTCCTGGCGCGGCCTGCATTTTCTGGTGATGAACAGTGAGACCAGCTCGCGGCTCAAGTTGCGGCTGTTCAACGTGAGCCAGAAGGAGCTGCTCAGCGACCTGGAGAAGGCCGTAGAGTTCGACCAGAGCGTGCTGTTCAAGAAGATCTATGAGGAGGAGTACGGCACCTTCGGCGGGCATCCGTTCAGCCTGATGATGGGCGACTACGAGTTCGGCCGCCATCCGCAGGATGTGGCCCTGCTGGAGAAGCTCTCCAACGTCGCCGCGGCCGCCCACGCGCCCTTCATCGCGGCGGCCAGCCCGCGCCTGTTCGACATGAGCAGCTTCACCGAGCTGGCCGTGCCCCGCGATCTGGCCAAGGTCTTCGAGAGCCTGGAGCTGATCAAGTGGCGCTCGTTCCGGGCCAGCGAGGATTCGCGCTACGTCTCCCTGGTGCTGCCGCACGTGCTGCTGCGTCTGCCCTACGGGCCCGATACCAAGCCGGTGGAGGGCATGAACTACGTCGAGGACGTCAACGGTACCGACCACAGTCGCTATCTCTGGGGCAATGCCGCCTGGGCCCTGACCCAGCGCATCACCGAGGCCTTCGCCCGCTACGGCTGGTGCGCGGCGATTCGCGGCGTGGAAGGCGGCGGCGCGGTGGAGGGCCTGCCGGCGCATACCTTCACCACCAGTGCCGGCGACCTGGCCCTGAAGTGCCCGACCGAGGTGGCGATCACCGACCGTCGCGAGAAGGAGCTCGACGAGCTGGGCTTCATCGCCCTCTGCCACAAGAAGAACAGCGACCTGGCGGTGTTCTTCGGCGGCCAGACCACCAACAAGGCGCGGGTCTACAACACCAACGAGGCCAACGCCAACGCGCGCCTCTCGGCGATGTTGCCCTACGTGCTGGCGGCGTCGCGCTTCGCGCACTACCTCAAGGTGATCATGCGCGACAAGATCGGCAGCTTCATGACCCGCGACAACGTGCAGACCTACCTCAACAACTGGATCGCCGACTACGTGCTGATCAACGACAACGCGCCCCAGGAGATCAAGGCGCAGTTTCCGTTGCGCGAGGCGCGGGTGGATGTCAGCGAGGTGGCGGGCAAGCCCGGCGCCTACCGCGCTACGGTGTTCCTGCGGCCGCATTTCCAACTGGAGGAGCTGACCGCGTCGATTCGCCTGGTCGCCAGCCTGCCACCGCCGGCCGCGGCCTGACCTGTGCCGCCGGCGCGAGCCGGCGGTTGCTCAATCTCCCTTTCTAATATCAGGAGCTCCAAGCAATGGATGCGATCATTCTCGACCTGGGCGCGGATATCAAAGGCGACTGCCTGCTGGAGGGCTATGCCGACAAGATCGAGCTGATGTCCTACAGCCACAACGTGGCCATGCAGGTGACCAACGACGTCAGCAACTCCGAGCGCACCTCGGGCAAGCCCCACCTCGGCGAGTTCACCGTCACCAAGTTCATCGACACCTCGACGCCGACCCTCAACGAGTACTGCTGCGCCGGTAAGCCCATCACCGAGACCAAGATCATCATCGGCCGCAACGCCGCCGAGGGCGACGGCAAGATCCTGCCCTTCATCATCTACACCCTGTCCAACGTGGTGCTTTCCAACGTCAGCGTCAGCGGCGGTGCCGGAGGCAAGCCGGTGGAGACGCTGTCGATGAACTTCACCAAGATCAAGTGGGAGCTGACCGCGCAGAAGGACGATGGCACCAAGGAAGGCACCGCCGCGTCCACCTGGGACCTGGCCGCCAACAAGGTCGTCAAGTAAGCCGTGGCCGCATCACGCCCGGTCAGCTGGCCGCCGCTGCTGGAGCGGCTGGCCGCGCTCGAGGAGGAGCGCGAGTACGGGCGCGAGGCGCTTGCCGAGTCGGTGCGCGTCGAGCTGTCCCGCCTGCTCAACACGCGCCGCTCCGCCCGTCCCCGGTTGCAGCCGGCCACGGTGATCGACTACGGCATCGCCGACTGGAGCTCCCTGTATGCCGAACGTAGCGACGACCGCCTGAGGCTCGCGCGGGAGATTCGCACGGCCGTCGCCCTGTTCGAGCCGCGCTTGGAGCTGCAGGACCTGGACGTGCAGCCCCTGGACGGCCGCAGGCACAGCCTGCGGGTGCGTCTGGTCGGCCATCTGCGCGACGACACCCGGCGCTGGCCGGTGGCCTTCGTCGTGGACATGGCCGAGGAGCTGAGGGTGACTCATGAGCGAGTCGATTGATGAGGAGCTGCTGGACTACTACCAGCGCGAGCTGACCTGGCTGCGCAGGGCCGGGGCCGGCTTCGCCGCGCGTTACCCGAAGATCGCCAGCCGCCTGGAACTGTCCGCCGGGGAGTGCCAGGACCCGCACGTCGAGCGCCTGCTGGAAGGCTTCTCGCTGCTCTGTGCGCGGCTGCAGCGGCGCCTCGACGACGGCTATGCCGAGTTCAGCGACGCGCTGCTGGAGCAGCTCTACCCTCTGGCCCTGCGCCCGCTGCCCTCCTGCGTCATCGCCCGTTTCGAGCCGGACCCGAGCAAGGGCAACCTCAGCGAAGGCTACCCCGTGGCGCGTGACACGCCCCTGTTCGTGACCACCGCCAGCGGCGAGAGCGTGCATTTCCGCACCTGCGCCCCGGTCACCCTGTGGCCGCTGGAGATCACCCAGGCGGCTCTGCTGGGCACCGAGGAGACCCAGGCGCTGACCGGTGTCTCCGTGGCCCGCTCGGCCCTGCGTCTGAGCCTGCGCTGCCTCGCCGAGGAGCCGTGGAGCGCTTTGCCGATCGAGCGCCTGCGCATCCATCTGGCGGGTTCCCCGGTCACTGCCGCGGCGCTCTACGACCTGCTCTGCGGCAGTGTCCTGCAGACCCTCTGCGGCGTGCCCGAGAGCATGCCCCGGTCCGTCGCCGGCTGCCCGGAGCCGGTCGGCTTCGCCGCGCAGGAGGCTCTGCTGCCGGACGAGGATGGGCTCCACCCGGGCCTGCGCCTGCTCGCCGAGTATTTCGCCTGTCCCGAGAAGTTCGCCTTCTTCGATGTGCCGCTGAATGTCCCCGTCGAGGCCGGCGACTCGCTCGACATCTATATCCTCTTCGACCGTCTGCCTGGCAGGCGCATCAGCCTGCAGCGCGAAGACATCGCGCTGGGCTGCGTGCCGCTGATCAACCTGTTCCCGCGCACCTCCGAGCCGCTGCGCCCGGACGGCACCCGCAGCGAGTATCGGCTGGTCGCCGACAGCCACCGCGAGGACAGCGTCGAGATCCACAGCATTCGCAATCTGCGCGCCGGCAGCGGCAGCACGGCGCGCTGGATCATGCCCTATTACGCGTGCCAGCACGGCGTGGGCGATACCCGCCTGTACTGGCACGCGCGGCGGGTGTTCGGCCGCAACCCCTCGCGGCGGGGCAGCGATATCCTGCTGAGCCTGGTGGACACCCACTTCGATCCGCAGGTCGACGTGCCGGACTTCAGCCTGACCGCCGAGCTGCTCTGCACCAATCGGCATCTGGCGGAAAGCCTTCCCGCCGATACCCGGCTGGACTTCGAGCGCCCGGGGCCGGTGCTGCAGGTGCGCCTGCTGCGCGCGCCGCATCCGCAGTCGATGCCGGCGCTGGGCGGCGCCTCGCGCTGGCGGCTGGTCTCGCAGCTGACGCTCAATCACCTGTCGCTGGTCGAGGGTGAGCAGGCCCTGGCCGCACTCCAGGAGCTGCTGACCCTGCACAACCTGCGCGACGAGCCGGCGGCCCGGCGCCAGGTGGCGGGCATCGCCGAGCTGGACAGCCTGCGCGTGGTCGAGCGGGTCGGCCAGGACGCCTGGCGCGGCTGGCGCAATGGCCTGGAAGTGCGCATCGGCCTCGACCCCGAGCATTTCGTGGGGGCCAGCGCCCTGCTGTTCTCCGGCGTCCTGGCGCATTTCTTCGCGCTCTACGCCAACACCAACCGTTTCGTGCGCACCGTGCTGCTGCTCGGCGATAAGGAGATCAAGACGTGGCGGCCCCAGGTCGGCGAACCCCTGTCCCTGTAGGCGAGCGCCTGCGCCAGCAGCCGCAGGCCTTCGAGCTGCTGCAGGCGCTGCTGCTGCTCGAGCGCGGGCAGCCCGGCGCGACTGCGCTGGGGCAGGGCGTCGACCCGCGCAGAGAGGCCGTGCGCCTGCGCGGCCCGCTGACGCCGCTGTTCCCGGCCAGCCAGGTGGCGGCCCTGGACAGCAGCGGCGACCAGCAGCCGGTACTCAGCACCCCGGTATTCGGCCTGGGCGGTCCGGACGGCCCCTTGCCCTATGCGTATCAGGAATGGTTGCAGCAGCGCGCGCGGCAGAAGGATCACGGGCCGGCGGCGTTTCTCGACCTGTTCCAGCATCGACTGCTGTCCCTGCTGTATCGGGTCCTGCGCAAGCACCGCGTCGCCACGGGGTTCGTGCCGCCGCAGGAGAGCCCGGTACAGGAGCAGCTGCGCGCCCTGACCGGCCTGCTGCTGCCGCCGCTGCAGCACCGCCAGGTGCTGCCGGATTCGCTGATCCTGGCCCGCGCCGGGCTGTTCGCCGGCCAGCGCCGCTCGCTGGCCGGCTTCGAGACCATAGTGCGCCACCACTTCGGCGTGCCGGTGCGGCTCGAACAGTTCCACGGCGCCTGGAAGAAGATTCCCGCGGCCGGCCTCAGTCGCCTCGGCCGGCGTGGGGCCAATGGCGAGCTGGGCCGCACGGCGGTGGCCGGCAAACATATCTGGGACGAACACGCCGGCGTACGCATCGTCCTCGGCCCCCTGGACGGTCGGCGCTATCCGGGCTTTCTGCCGCGTGGCGAGGCCCATCGCCAGCTGGCCGGGCTGGCCGCCTTCTACTTCGGCCCGGACCTGGACTGCTTCCTGCGCCTGCTGGTCAGCGACACGCCGGCGCTGCGGCTGAGCCGCGACGAGCCGGCGCGGGCCGGCTGGAACAGCTGGCTGGAGCGCCAGCCCAGAGCCCAGCTGCGGCATATCGATACGCGCCTGAGCGAGGTGGCCTGATGGACCTCTCGACCCTGGTCGCCCGCCTCAATGGCGATTGCCGCCACGCGCTGGAGCGCGCCGCCCAGCGCTGCATGCAGCGCGGCCACCACTATGTCGAGGTCGAGCACCTGCTGCTCGAACTGCTGGAGATCGAGGGCGGCGATCTGGCCCATCTGCTGCCGCGCTTCGGCCTGGAGCGCGATGCGCTGACGGTCGAGATCAACCAGGCCCTGGAGCTGTTCAAGGGCGGCAACACCCGCACGCCTGCACTCTCCGGCCAGACCGTGGGGCTGCTGGAAGACGCCGTGCTGCAGGCCAGCGTGCAGAGCCTGCCCGGCGTGCGCTCCGGCCTGCTGTTGCTGGCCCTGCTCGACCGCGACGAACGCCGCGCCCTGCTGCTCAACAGCGCCTCGTCGCTGCTGGGCATCCCCCGCGACGCGCTGCGCGCCAACCTGGAGGAGTGGACCGCCGCTTCCCGCGAGGCTGGAAGCCGGGCGCGCACCACGCCGGGCACGGACAAGACCGAGCCGACGGCGCTGGAG
This sequence comes from Pseudomonas sp. CAU 1711, assembly GCF_039888625.1. Lineage (NCBI taxonomy): Bacteria > Pseudomonadati > Pseudomonadota > Gammaproteobacteria > Pseudomonadales > Pseudomonadaceae > Pseudomonas > Pseudomonas sp. CAU 1711. The sequence goes on along the minus strand of NZ_JBDQQT010000020.1, from coordinate 32,094 downwards.
CAATACACCCAGGACCTGACCGAGGAGGCCCACCAGGGCCGCATCGACCCCATAGTCGGGCGCGACGGGGAGATCCGTCAGTGCATCGATATCCTCCTGCGCCGCCGGCAGAACAACCCGATCCTGGTCGGCGCCCCGGGGGTCGGCAAGACTGCGGTGGTCGAGGGCCTGGCCCTGCGCGTGGCCGCCGGCGACGTGCCGCCGCCGCTCAAGGATGTGAGCGTGCGGGTACTCGACCTGGGCCTGCTGCAGGCCGGCGCCGGGGTGAAGGGCGAGTTCGAGCAGCGCCTCAAGGGGGTGATCGATGGCGTGCGCGGCTCCGCGCAGCCAATCATCCTGTTTATCGACGAGGCCCATACCCTGGTTGGCGCCGGTGCCGCCGAGGGCGGCAGCGACGCGGCCAACCTGCTCAAACCGGCTCTGGCCCGCGGCGAGCTGCGTACCCTGGCGGCCACCACCTGGCTGGAATACAAGAAGTACTTCGAGAAGGACCCGGCCCTGACCCGACGCTTCCAGCTGGTGCAGGTGGAGGAGCCGGACGAGGCCACCGCCGTGGACATGCTGCGTGGGGTGGCCAGCAAGCTGGAGCAGCACCACTGCGTGCAGGTGCTGGACGCGGCCATCCACGATGCGGTCAAGCTGTCGCACCGCTACATCTCCGGGCGCCAGCTGCCGGACAAGGCCATCAGCGTGCTGGATACCGCCTGCGCCCGGGTCGCTCTGGCCCAGCACGACGTGCCGCCGCCGCTGGAGAGCCTGCGCCACCGCCAGGTCGCGGTGCAGGACGAACTCGACCGGCTCAGGCGCGAACAGGCCACCGGCCTCGACCATGGCGCGCGCATCGGCGAGCTGGAGAGCGAGGCGGCGGGCAATGTCGTCGCCATCCGCGAGCTGGAAACCCGCTGGGGCGAGGAGCGCGAGGCGGTACGCCAGCTGTTGGAGGCGCGCCGCGAGCTGCTGGAACTCAGCGAGAGCGCGGATGCCCGCCAGCCGGACGAGGCGCTGGACGGCCGCATCGATCATCTGGCCGCCGAACTGCTGCGCCTGGAGCAGGGGCTGGAAGCCATCCGTCAGGACGATCCGCTGGTGCCGGAGCAGGTCGACTCCAAGACGGTGGCCGCGGTGATCGCCGGCTGGACCGGCATCCCGGTGGGCAAGATGCTCGCCGACGAGGCCCATGCCGTGCGCACCCTCGGCCAGCGCATGGCGCAGCGGGTGATGGGCCAGGATTCTGCGCTGGGCACCATCGCCCAGCGCATCCAGGCCTACCGCGCCGGCCTCACCGACCCGCAGAAGCCGGTCGGCGTGTTCCTCCTGCTCGGCCCCACCGGCGTCGGCAAGACCGAGACCGCCTACGCCCTGGCCGATTCCCTGTACGGCGGCGAGCGCAATCTGATCAGCATCAACCTCTCCGAATACCAGGAGGCGCATACCGTCAGCCAGCTCAAGGGGGCACCGCCCGGCTATGTCGGCTACGGCAGTGGTGGCGTGCTCACCGAGGCGGTGCGCCGCCGGCCCTATTCGGTGGTGCTGCTCGACGAGATCGAGAAGGCTCACCCGGACGTGCTGGAGGCCTTCTACAACGTGTTCGACAAGGGCCTGATGGAGGACGGCACCGGCCTGGTGGTGGACTTCAAGAACACCGTGATGCTGGCCACCAGCAACGTCGGCGCCGAACTGATTCTCGACACCCCGGCGGAGCAACAGAGCGGCGAAGTCTTCAGCGACCAGCTGCGCCAAGTGCTGTTGCACAACTTCCGCCCGGCCTTCCTCGCCCGCATGACCGTGGTGCCCTATCGCAACCTCGACGACGCCACCCTGGAAAACATCGTCAGGGGCAAGTTGGAGAAGCTGCAAAGTCGCTACAAGGCCGCCACCGGCAAGACCTTCGACTTCGATCCCGGCATCGTCAAGGCGGTATTGGCCAAGTGCAGCTCGGCGGGCGTGCGGGATATCGAGAATGTATTGATGGCGGAAGTGGCGGGGAAGTTGGCGGAGTGGGTGTTGGAGTAAGGAGCATGCACATATGAAATACCGAGTCGCCATAGAAAATGCACTAACGGCATGGGATGGCATCTGGTTTCACTGGAACAAGAGTGAAGAGAGCCGCTCTGCTGCGATGATCCTCCGCCGACTGATGACAGACAGTCCCTACGACGATGAGTTGTGCAAAGCCGTGGACTGGTTTCTGGGCGCGAGCGATGTGGAGTTCACCTACGTGCGGTCATTCTCCCCGCTCAAGACCTCATCGGCGCTCTACACGCAGCTCACCGACCACTTGAAATCGGCCGACCCACCACAGCTGAAGCCAGTCGTGGTTCGGGAGACCAGGCCAGTGCGCCGGCAGGCACCCACGCAGTCCAGTGTCCAGGTCCGGTCCACGCCTGTGGTGACGTCCAGCCCCTCGAAACTCCCCTTGCAGATACTCCGCCACCAGGATGCCTGGAAGAACATCAAGATCACCGACATACCCACCGGCAAACATGGCCGCTACGAACATACGTCGGATGACTTCGTCACCAATCAGCAAAAAGCCTCTGCGGCCGGGGTGGTGCAAATACAACTGGGCATCAAGGGCAAATCCCTGCAGATACCCGCCTACTGGATAGAACTCGGTCGCATGGTGCATGTATCCAAGAAGGGACGGTGTTTCAGCTGTGCCGGCGCGGCGGTATTCACCCTGACGCAGGATGAATACTTCGACAACTACGAACTGGCCATCATGGGCAATGCCAAGTACGACCATTATTTCGTATGCGTGGGCAGTAGCATTGGCGAGATCAAGTCTGGGCTGGGTACTGCGATAGATATCTGGCAGGCGAACCTGAATGGGACAACGGATGTTTATGCCAAGTCACCCGCCAAGGAATTCATGTACTGGAAAGGTGCAGAGTTCACCTGCGTGATTCCCAAAGAGAGCCGCCAGGCACTGCGAGCCTTCATCCTCGAGCGTGTGCAAATAGAGCATGTATAAACGCAGCTCTTGCTGATCGGGACGACAGCGCCGGGACGATATCGGGGCGCAATTCCATAGAGAGGGGATGAAACAGCATGCCACTGAAGATCATGGTCTGGAACGCGCAGCACATGGACAGCCAGTCAACCCTGACCTTTTTCACGGCCTTCCGGCTAATGGGTGTCCCCTTTCCTCAACCAGTTCACGTGTTTGTAAGTGGTCATCTGTCTGGCCCTGTGTTTGAAAGGCTGGGTCAGACTTTTCTCACTCATGTTCGTGTGCGCGTGCTAAATCGAAGGCATGATTTCTCGTCGTATTGTAAGTGATAAGGAGGTCTAGATGCTTAGAAGAGTGGTGGGATTCAGATCATTCCATCCCAGAAGTGGGCGGCGTTGGATATCGACCAGCCGTGAATTTATGGTAACGCAGGAGCCAGGCTCAGAGGCTTGCACCAGAGGTGCCATCGCTACGATTGTTAACACGCTGAGAAACCAGAGACTTGAGTCGATAGAAAGTGTCGATGAAAAGCTATTGGCGATTTGTGAGGCGTACAGGAGAAAAGGTATAGATGGCCTGCAGCCGGCATTGGAGGAGAGGGCCGCCAGAGAGATCTTTCAGCACTGGGGGCTTTTCGTCATTCCTGCTCGCTACCAGGCCGCTCAACTGATAGATCCAAGAGTGGCGCGTTCACTTATTAGTACATTCAATAGCGGAATGTATTTGTCCACCTCGCAGCCACCTAATAATCCGCCAACCATGAGCCACTCCCTAGTGGCGACCAATGTAGTGATAGATTCCCAGACTAATGCCATTCGCTATGAAATATATGATCCATATCCACTGAGGCAGCGCAATTTGAACGGCATGTACGAACTGGATGCAAATGGTCTGTTGTTGCAGCGGTTCAGGACGGGGCTGTTCGTTAGTAGATATTGATAATATGGGTGCTATTTTTCAGTGCTCCACGATGTTTGGATTGTGAGGTGGGGAGTGTTTTTTTATTGCGTAGAGCCGGAGCATGAAAGCATCAGTCAGGATTATTATGACTGGAAATTTACTGTTCGCAGAGGGTTTGGTCATCATCTTATATTTCCCCATGTGGACTCCTGTCTCGGCGTTATCTGTCAGCTGCCAGGTAACACAGTATTTGCTGGTCATATCAACGGCTTCTACCAGAGTGACTACTCTCCGCAGTCTCACCGAAACGCTTTTCAAAGCTTGATCCAGCAATTGAATGGGGCCGTAGTTCAGCGTGCCGCGATTTTCGGTAATGTCGGTGATGGGAACATGGAGATGGGATGGGCCGATTACATCAACTTTCCATGGGCTAACCGAGTCGAGTTCCTATCGCTGAGTTGTGCACAAGGTGTAGACGTGATGTTCGATGTCGACAGCGGTCGTCTACAGATCATGCGCTATATGGCGGGGCGAAATTATCGCCAGCGCCCGCAGCAGCAGGTGGTCGCCAATACCAATCTGTATACGATTGCCGGGTACACATTAGTAAATTGCTGAGCGCAGGGCGCTACATGCTGTCGGAGTCCTGTCTGGAAATCTCATCGTTAACCTTCCGGACACGGAGTGCTCATGTCCCGCCCCACCGACACCACCACAAGCCTGTCCCTTACCGCCTCGGCGGTAGCGGATCTCTTTCCGGAAAACCTCTCTGGCGAAGAGGGGCTGAACGAGCTGGGCAGCCTGACCCTAAATGGCTACAGCGCCACCGCCCTAACCCTGAGCAGCGCCGTGGCCACGCACCTGACCGCCGCCCTGCACAACGATGACCAGCAGCGCCCGCTGGATGCCTTATGTGCAGAAATCCGCCAGTTGCCCGGCGATGCCAGTGCCGAGCGCTACCAGCTGCTGCTGCGCCCCTGGCTGTGGTGGCTGACCCTGGCCAGCAACAACCGGGTGTTCCAGAACAAGAAGACCAGCGAGATAGTCACCGCCATCTTCGACGAGCACGGCTTCAGCGATTACCAGCTCAAGCTGAGCGGCAGCTACAGCCCGCGCGAGTACTGCGTGCAGTACGGCGAAAGCGATTTCGCCTTCGTCTGCCGGCTGCTGGAAGAGGAGGGCATCTTCTGGTTCTTCACTCATGAGGCGGGCAAGCACACGCTGGTGCTGGGCGACAGCAACGACGCCTTTCCACCCTGCCCGAACGCCACCACCATCCCCTATCTGGGCCAGCAGATGGGCGTGCGCGAACTGCACGGCATCCGCTCGGGACAGCTGTGCCGGCAGGCGGTGTCCGGCACCTACCGCGCCACCGATTACGAGTTCACCACCCCGACCACCTCGCTCTACGGCCAGGCCCAGGCGGTGGCTGGGCCGCGCATGGTCTACGAACACCCCGGCGGTTATACCGCCAAGGCGCGCGGCGATGCCCTCGGCAAGCTGCGCGTGGATGCGCTGCGCAGCGAGGAGCAGCGTTTCATCGGCGAGAGCGATTGCCGCTGGCTGGTGCCGGGGCACAGCTTCACCCTCAGCGGCCATGACGACGACGCGGCCAATATCGAGTGGGTGGTGACCCGGGTCAGCCACGACGCCAGCCACCAGCACTATCGCAACCGTTTCGAGGCGATTCCCAAGAGCATCAACTACCGTCCGCCGCGCACCACGCCCAAGCCGCGCATGCACAGCCAGACGGCCATCGTCGTCGGCAAGAGCGGCGAGGAGATCTGGACCGACCAGTACGGGCGGATCAAGATCCAGTTCCCCTGGGATCGCGACGGCCAGAACGACGAGTCGTCGTCCTGCTGGGTGCGCGTGGTGCTGCCCTGGAGCGGCAAGGGCTTCGGCATGCAGTTCATTCCGCGCATCGGCCAGGAGGTGATAGTCACCTTCATCGACGGTGATCCGGACCGCCCGCTGGTCACCGGCTGCGTGTACAACGGCGACAACACGCTGCCCTATGCGCTGCCGGCCAATCAGACCCAGTCCGGGATCAAGACCAACTCCAGCAAGGGCGGCGGCGGTTTCAACGAGCTGCGCTTCGAGGACAAGAAGGACAGCGAGGAAGTCTTCCTGCAGGCGCAGAAGGACCTCAGCATCAAGGTGCTCAACGACACCACCGCCACCGTCGGCCACGACGAGACGCTCACCGTGCAGAACGCGCGCACCCGTACGGTGAAGGAGGGCGACGAGACCGTCACCCTGGAGAAGGGCAAGCGCAGCGTGACCATCCAGACCGGCAGCGACAGCCTGGACGTGAAGGACACGCGCACGGTCAAGGTCGGCAGCGATCAGAGCCACAGCACCGGCGGCAACTACACGCACAAGGTCACTGGCAACTACGAGCTGACCGTAGACGGCAACCTGACCATCAAGGTCAGCGGCACCCTGACCCTGCAGAGCACGGGCGACTTCACCGCCAAGAGCGAGCAGAATCTCACCACCCAGGCCGGCATGGCCCTGACCGACAAGGCCGGTACCTCCCTTACCAACCAGGCCGGCACCTCGCTGGACAACAAGGCCGGCACCACCCTGACCAACGATGCCGGCATCAGCCTGACCAACAAGGCCAGCGCCGAGCAGACGGTGGACGGTGGCGGCATGCTGACCATCAAGGGCGGCCTGATCCAGGTGAACTGAATGGGCGAGACCTTCCACGCGGGGCGCAGATCGGCATGAGCGGGCGCAGCGGCAGAGTCGATCTGCGCCGCGACGAGCGGCAGCTCAGCGGCACCCTGCGCGATGGTGCGCTGGACGGTGTGCTGCGCATCGACGAGCAGGAGCGCCCGCTGGCCAGCCTCAGCTACCGCCAGGGCATTCTGCATGGGCCCTTCGTGCTGCTGCATGCCAATGGCGCCGTCGCCGCCCGCATGCACTACCAGGATGGCAAGCTGCACGGGCCCGCCACCTTCCACACGGCCGAGGGCTGGGTGCAGCGCCAGGCCAACTACCGGGGCGGACTGCTGCACGGCGAGGTCAAGACCTTCTTCGCCGACGGCGGTCTGGCGGAGTTGCAGCGCTATCACGCCGGCCGCCTGCACGGCCTGCAGCAGCGCTTTCACCCGGGCGGGCAACTGGCCTGGCGCCAGCTGTTCCAGCAGGGGCAGGGCGCCGAGGCGGAGCGCAGTTTCGCCAGCAATGGCCGCCCGCTGAACGAGCAGGGCAAGCCGATCTCGTGGTTGGCCTGGTGGTGGCAGCGCCTGACCCAGGCGCCGGAGCAGTAGGGCCGATCAGGGGATCAGCATCTGCACCTGGCCGGGGTAGGTGATCTTGATCACCCCGGCCCAGGTGCACATCAGCGTGCTGTTGGCATCCAGCGCCGGCATGTTGCCGAGCAGCACCGTGGGCGCGCCGGGTATCCAGGGACTGGCGGTGGCGGGGATGCAGGGCATCGGCGTCAGCACGCCGAGGGCCGCGGCGGTGGCGGCGGTGACCGTGGGGTTGGCCAGGCTGCTGCACATGCCGAAAGTGGTGACGTTCACCAGCGGGATGTAATCCATGATGTTGGCCGCCGGCATGCCGCCCACCAGGGTGCGGTTGACCGGTAGCACGTTGAACATCGCCGGGGCGGCGCCGAAGCTGCATTGCAGCGTGGCGCCGGAACAGACCTGCGGGCAGCCCATGTCGTCCTCCCTGTCGCTCCGTGGGCGGAGCGCTGCTGTTGCCGATATGCCTGTGGCGGCTGAGCGTGCCACCCGCACAGAGCATAGACGGCCGCGCAGGCAGCGCTTCAGGCCAGGCGCTGGAGGCAGGCGATATACAGGCAGGCGCCGCTGGCGCTGTGCAGCGCCTCGGGCGGCGGCTCGTCCTCCAGCAGCAGCCCCTGTCCCGGGCCGATTTCCAGCGTGCGCTCGGGCCAGCGCAGCTGCAGGTCGCCGTGCCGGCAGTAGATGAACAGCAGATCGGCGATCAGTTCCGGCCTCTGCGTGCCGCACAGGTGCAGGTGCTGCAAGCGGTGGCGCCAGGCGTCGCGGCGGGTCATCACGTTGAGGTCGCCGACCGGGCCGTCCAGCAGCTCGGCGCTGGCCTCGTCCTCGCCGGCGAACGCCAGGGGCGGCTGGCAGGCGCCCAGCCGATGCTCGCGGCCGGCCAGGCGCAACCGCAGGCCGTGGCCCTCGAGCACCGCCAGGCTGCGATCGACGCCGGCGAAGCGCGAGAAGGGCCCGCCGGCATCGACCTGGGCGCAGCTGATGCGCCAGGCGAAGTCGTCGAGGCCGGCCCCGGCGGGTGCCACGGCCAACTCGCGGGTGATGCCCGCGCCATTCTTCCAGGGCCGGGGCGGCGCCTGGCGGATATCCAGTCTGCGTAGCGTCATCTGGTTCGCTTCTCGATCAAATGTATATACATATCGTTATGGCGTCGAAATAGCCATAAGCCTCGTACTCTCTGGGCTTATCGCCATTTCCTGGGTTGCTTGGGGGATTCCATGCCTTTTGAGGGGCTTGACGGCTGCGGCGATTGGTTCTAAATGTATATACATTGAAACGCGAGGACAGTCCAATGCCCCTGGCTAACCCGGTGCGCCGCCTCTGGCGCGACCTCAGTCTCTTCGATGGTCTGGCCCAGTCGCCCGAACCCATGGTCATGCTGGTCGAGGGCGAGCGCATCGCCGGCCTGTGGCCCGAGCGCGAGTTCGACCCGGCGTTGGCCGCCGGTGCCGAGGAAGCCGGCCGCGGCGGGGTGATGACCCCCGGCCTGGTCGACTGCCACACCCACCTGGTGTACGCCGGCGACCGCGCCCATGAATTCGAGCAGCGCCTGGAAGGGGTGAGCTACGAGCAGATCGCCAAGGCCGGCGGCGGCATCCTCAGCAGCGTGCGCGCCACCCGCGCCGCCAGCGAGGACGAGCTGATCGCCGCCAGCCTGCCGCGCCTCGACGCGCTGCTGGCCGATGGCGTGACCACGCTGGAGATCAAGTCCGGTTACGGCCTGACCCTGGTCGACGAACTGAAGATGCTGCGCGTCGCCCGCCGCCTCGGCGAGCTGCGCCCGGTGCGTGTCACCACTACCCTGCTCGGCGCCCACGCGCTGCCGCCGGAGTACGCCGGCCGCGCCGACGACTACGTGAGCCTGGTCTGCGACGAGATGATCCCGGCGGCCGCCGAGGCTAGGCTGGCCGATGCGGTGGATGTGTTCTGCGAAGGCATCGGTTTCTCCCCGGCGCAGTGCGAACGCATCTTCCAGGCGGCCAAGGCCCACGGCCTGGCGATCAAGGCGCATGCCGAGCAACTGTCCAACCTCGGTGGCAGCGCCCTGGCGGCGAAGTACGGCGCGCTGTCGGCCGACCACATCGAGTACCTCGACGAGGCCGGCGTGCGCGCCATGGCCGAGGCCGGCAGCGTCGCCGTGCTGCTGCCCGGCGCCTTTCACGTGCTGCGCGAGACCCAGCTGCCGCCGATCGAGCTGCTGCGCCAGTACCAGGTGCCGATGGCCGTGGCCAGCGACGCCAACCCCGGTACCTCGCCGATCTGCATGCCCAGCCTGATGGCCAACCTGGCCTGCACCCTGTTCCGTCTGACCCCGCGCGAAGCACTGAGCGGCATGACCGCCCACGCCGCCCGTGCCCTCGGCCGTCCGGAGCTGGGGCGGATCGCGGTCGGCGCCCCGGCCGATCTGTGCCTGTGGGACATCCGCCAGCCGGCCGAGCTGGCCTACGCGGTGCAGGCCGGGCGCCTGCGCCAGCGCATCTTCAACGGAGTCATCACCCATGCTCGCTGATCGCATCTCCCTCGATGTCTGGACCGGGCGCACCGACCCCGAGCCGGACAGCCCGCGCTGGCACCAGCGCATCCAGCCACTGGCCGAAGCCTGCGAGCCGGGCCTGGCCCTGCTCGGCTTCGCCTGCGACGAAGGCGTGCGCCGCAACCACGGCCGCGTCGGCGCCGCGCAAGGCCCGCTGGCCCTGCGCAAGGCCCTGGCCAATCTGGCCTGGCACCGCGAAGCACCGGCCTACGATGCCGGCGACGTGGTCTGCGAGGACGGCGATCTGGCCGCCGCCCAGGCGCGTCTGGCGCGTGGCGTGTGCGCGCTGCTGGATGCCGGCCACCTGCCGCTGGTGCTCGGTGGCGGCCACGAAGTGGCCTTCGGCAGCTGGTCCGGCCTGGCCGAGCATTTCTCCGGTAACACCGCCCCGAAGATCGGCATCATCAATTTCGACGCCCACTTCGACCTGCGCGACCCGGCCCATGTGCAGTCCTCCGGCACCCCCTTCGCGCAGATCGCCGAGCAGTGCCAGGCCCGTGGCTGGCCGTTCCGCTACGCCTGCCTGGGCGTCAGCCGCGCCAGCAACACCCGCGCGCTGTTCGCCCGCGCCGCCGAGCTGAACGTGCTGGTGCGCGAGGACCGCGAGATTCGCGAGGGCGGCCTGGACGCCATCGCCGCCGAGCTTGACGCCTTCCTCGCCGACTGCGACGCGCTGTACCTGACCATCGATATAGACGTGCTGCCGGCCTGCGAGGCCCCGGGCGTCAGCGCCCCGGCCGCGCGTGGCGTGCCGCTGGCTTTGCTGGAGCCGCTGCTCGAACGCCTGAAGGGCAGCGGCAAGCTGCGACTGGTGGACTTCGCCGAGCTCAACCCGACTCACGACATCGACAACCGCACCGCCAAAGCGGCGGCGCGCCTGATTCATCTGCTCAGCCTGTGAGCGCCGCACAACAAGAGGAAACCGCTGTGACCACCCAATACCGCGACGTCGAAATCCGCGCCCCGCGCGGCACCCAACTGAATGCCAAGAGCTGGCTGAGCGAAGCGCCGCTGCGCATGCTGATGAACAACCTCGACCCGGACGTGGCCGAGAACCCTAAGGAACTGGTGGTGTACGGCGGCATCGGCCGCGCCGCGCGCAACTGGGAGTGCTTCGACAAGATAGTCGAGACCCTCAAGGAGCTGAACGACGACGAGACCCTGCTGGTGCAGTCGGGCAAGCCGGTCGGCGTGTTCCGCACCCACAAGGACGCGCCGCGCGTGCTGATCGCCAACTCCAACCTGGTGCCGCACTGGGCCACCTGGGAACACTTCAACGAGCTGGATGCCAAGGGCCTGGCCATGTACGGCCAGATGACCGCCGGCAGCTGGATCTACATCGGCAGCCAGGGCATCGTCCAGGGCACCTTTGAGACCTTCGTCGAGGCCGGTCGCCAGCACTACGGCGGCAACCTCAAGGGGCGCTGGGTGCTCACCGCCGGTCTCGGCGGCATGGGCGGCGCCCAGCCGCTGGCCGCCACTCTGGCCGGCGCCTGCTCGCTGAACATCGAGTGTCAGCAGAGCCGCATCGACTTCCGCCTGCGCAGCCGCTACGTCGACGAGCAGGCCAGCGACCTGGACGACGCCCTGGCGCGCATCGCCCAATACACCGCCGAGGGCAAGGCCATCTCCGTCGCCCTGCTGGGCAACGCCGCCGAGATCCTGCCGGAACTGGTCAAGCGTGGCGTGCGCCCGGACATGGTCACCGACCAGACCAGCGCCCACGACCCGCTCAACGGCTACCTGCCGATCGGCTGGACCTGGGAACAGTACAAGGATCGCGGCAAAACCGACCCGGCCGCGGTGGTCAAGGCCGCCAAGCAGTCGATGGCCGTGCACGTGCAGGCCATGCTCGACTTCCAGAAGATGGGCGTGCCGACCTTCGACTACGGCAACAACATTCGCCAGATGGCCTTTGAGGAGGGCGTGGCCAACGCCTTCGACTTCCCCGGCTTCGTCCCGGCCTATATCCGTCCGCTGTTCTGCCGTGGCGTCGGTCCGTTCCGCTGGGCGGCGCTGTCCGGCGACCCGCAGGACATCTACAAGACCGACGCCAAGGTCAAGGAACTGATCCCGGACGACGAGCACCTGCACCGCTGGCTGGATATGGCCCGCGAGCGCATCAGCTTCCAGGGTCTGCCGGCGCGTATCTGCTGGGTCGGCCTGGGCCTGCGTGCCAAGCTGGGCCTGGCGTTCAACGAAATGGTGCGCAGCGGCGAGCTGTCCGCGCCGGTGGTGATCGGCCGCGACCACCTGGACTCCGGCTCGGTATCCAGCCCCAACCGCGAGACCGAGGCGATGAAGGACGGCTCCGACGCCGTGTCCGACTGGCCGCTGCTCAACGCCCTGCTCAACACCGCCAGCGGCGCCACCTGGGTCTCGCTGCACCATGGCGGCGGCGTGGGCATGGGCTTCTCCCAGCACTCCGGGGTGGTGATCGTGTGTGACGGCAGCGACGAGGCCGCCGCCCGTATCGCCCGCGTGCTGACCAACGACCCGGGCACCGGCGTCATGCGCCATGCCGATGCCGGTTACCAGATCGCTGTCGACTGCGCCAAAGAGCAGGGCCTCAAGCTGCCGATGATCGGTTGAGGTTTGCCCGCGGCCTGCTGTTCGTCTGCCAGACGACGCAGCGGCCGCGGGTGGCTGACTGACTCTTTGTAAACTCCGCGTCCTCGGCCATAGGCACAACCTCTGGCTCCAGCTCGCTAGGCTTTAACCAAGCTCTGTGGAAGAACCCAACATGAACACTCTGAACCTGAAACCCGGCCAGCTGACCCTGGCCGACCTGCGCGCCGTCTACCAAGCCCCGGTGCGCCTGACCCTGGACGCGAGCGCCCACGAGGCGATCGAGGCCAGCGTCGCCTGCGTCGAGAACATCATCGCCGAGGGCCGCACCGCCTACGGCATCAACACCGGTTTCGGCCTGCTGGCCTCGACCCGCATCGCCAACGCCGACCTGGAGAAACTGCAGCGCTCGCTGGTGCTGTCGCACGCCGCCGGCATCGGCGAGCCGCTGGACGACGCCATGGTGCGCCTGATCATGGTGCTGAAGATCAACAGCCTGGCGCGCGGTTTCTCCGGCATCCGGCGCAAGGTGATCGAGGCGCTGATCGCCCTGGTCAATGCCGAGGTCTACCCGCATATCCCGCTGAAGGGATCGGTCGGCGCCTCCGGCGACCTGGCGCCGCTGGCGCATATGTCGCTGGTGCTGCTGGGTGAGAGCCAGGCGCGCCACAAGGGCCAGTGGCTGCCGGCCAGCGAGGCCCTGGCCATCGCCGGCCTGGAGCCGATGACCCTGGCCGCCAAGGAGGGCCTGGCCCTGCTCAACGGCACCCAGGCATCCACCGCCTACGCCCTGCGCGGCCTGTTCGAAGGCGAAGACCTGTACGCCGCCGCCAGCGTCTGCGGCGCCCTCAGCGTGGAAGCCATGCTCGGTTCGCGCTCGCCCTTCGATGCGCGCATCCACAACGCCCGTGGCCAGCGCGGGCAGATCGACGCCGCCAGCGCCTTCCGCCACCTGCTCGGCGCCAGCAGCGAGATCGGCCGCTCCCACGCCGCCTGTGACAAGGTGCAGGACCCCTACTCGCTGCGCTGCCAGCCGCAGGTCATGGGCGCCTGCCTGACCCAGCTGCGCCAGGCGGCCGAAGTGCTCGGCGTCGAGGCCAACGCGGTGTCGGACAACCCGCTGGTGTTCGCCGCCGAAGGCGAAGTGATCTCCGGCGGTAACTTCCACGCCGAGCCGGTGGCCATGGCCGCCGACAATATCGCCCTGGCTATCGCCGAAATCGGCTCTCTCAGCGAACGTCGCATCTCGCTGATGATGGACAAGCATATGTCGCAGCTGCCGCCGTTCCTGGTGGCCAATGGCGGGGTCAACTCCGGCTTTATGATCGCCCAGGTCACCGCCGCCGCGCTGGCCAGCGAGAACAAGGCGCTGGCCCACCCGCACAGCGTCGACAGCCTGCCGACCTCGGCCAACCAGGAAGACCACGTGTCGATGGCGCCGGGCGCCGGCAAGCGCCTGTGGGAGATGGCCGCCAACACCCGCGGCATTCTCGCCGTCGAGTGGCTGGGCGCCTGCCAGGGCCTGGACTTCCGCGAAGGCCTGAAAAGCACGCCGGCCTTGGAGCAGGCCCGCGCAGTGCTGCGCGCCAAGGTGCCGTACTACGTCGAGGACCGCTTCTTCGCCCCGGACATCGCCGCGGCCAACGAGCTGCTCGGCGAGCGCGTGCTGAGCCCGCTGCTGCCGGCCGGGCTGCTGCCCTCCCTGGCATAAGGCTAGGCGCTGCGCCCCCTCTCCCTCCGGGAGAGGGCAGGGGTGAGGGCGGATGGAAAATGCCGCGCGAATGTTCACCCTGCGCAGGGCCTTTCGGTGTACTGCCCTGCGGGCGAGTACACCCTACAGATTCGCCCTCTTCCGTGCAGGCTAGAGGGCGTTATCATCTGCGCACCGGGCATTTCCAAGGAGCCGCCGTGACCAGCACCACCCCGCGCTACAAGGCGATCGAGGACTTCCTGCTCGAACGCATCCACGGCGGCGCCTATCCGGTCAATCATCAGATTCCCCCCGAGGAGCAGCTAGCGCGTGACTTCGGCGTCAGCCGCATGACCGCCAACAAGGCCATCCAGAACCTGGTGCAGCGGGGCTTCCTGATCCGCCAGGCCGGCCTCGGCACCTTCGTCACCGACCGCAAGGCCGAGTCCTCGCTGCAGGACGTGCTCAACATCGCCAGCGAGGTGCGCGCCCGCGGGCGCCGCTACAGCAACGACGTGCTGCGCTGCGAGGCGCTGGCCGCCGACGACGAGGTGGCCCTGCGCCTCGGCCTGCGCCTGGGCGCCCAGGTGTTCCACAGCATCCTGGTGCACCGCGAGGACGGCGTGCCGATCCAGCTGGAGGATCGCTTCGTCAACCCGCGCTGGGTGCCGCACTACCTGGAGACCGACTTCTCCCGCCACACGCCCAACGAGGTGCTGGTGGCCAGCTGTCCCATCTCCGACGTCGAGCATGTGGTCGAGGCCGTGCTGGTCGACGCGCAGACCGCCGCCTGGCTGGATATCGACCCGGGCATGCCCTGCCTGAGCGTGGTGCGCCGCACCTGGTCGGGCGAGCATCTGGTCAGCTATGCGCGGCTGATCCACCCGGGCGATCGCTACAAGCTGCGCTCGCGCCTCAAGCGCGGCTGAGGCTCAGAACCTGTCCACAGTCTGGCGATCCGGCTGTGGTCACTCGGTAGGTCGTGCGGCGGGCAGGCGACAAGCTGCTCGAGGAGAGCGGGCCTGTGCGCGTCGTCTACCAAAGCGAGGCAACCGGACAACTCCTGAAGCGGCGGCAGCTACTCGGCGCCGAAACTGCCAGGCGCTGGTGCAGGGCTGAGCAGTCGCGGCGGGAGCGGGCGGCTCGTCGGGCGCATATCCTGCCCGCGCACGAGCCGCTACTCTGGTAGCTCGTCTGTCCAGGGAAGCGTCAGCATGATCGTCTCACCCGATGCCTTCGAGGCCCGTATCGGCCAGCTCTATCGCGAGGAGTCGCGCCGGGTGCTGGCCACCCTGATCCGCCTGCTGGGCGACTTCGACCTGGCCGAGGAGGCCCTGCACGAGGCCTTTCGCGCCGCCATGGAGCAGTGGCCGGAGCAGGGCGTGCCGGACAACCCGCGGGCCTGGCTGGTCTCCGCCGGGCGCTTCAAGGCCATCGACCAGCTGCGCCGGCAGACGCGTTTCCAGGCTCTCGATGATGTCGAGGAGCCCGTGGGCGGCGAGGCCTGGGATGGCGAGCGCCTGGAGGACGACCGCCTGCGCCTGATCTTCACCTGTTGCCACCCGGCCCTGGCGGCCGACGCCCAGGTGGCGCTGACCCTGCGCGAGGTCTGCGACCTGACCACCGAGGAGATCGCCAGCGCCTTCCTGGCTACGCCGCCGACCATCGCCCAGCGCATCGTGCGGGCCAAGAACAAGATCCGCGACGCGCACATCCCCTACGAGGTGCCCGGCCGCCGCGAGCTGCCGGAGCGCCTGGAGGCGGTGCTGCGGGTGGTCTACCTGGTGTTCAACGAGGGCTACTTCGCCAGCAGCGGCGAGTGCCTGACCCGCCAGCACCTCAGCGCCGAGGCCATCCGCCTCGGCCGCCTGCTGCACGAGCTGCTGCCGCAGGCCGAGGTGAGTGGCCTGCTGGCGCTGATGCTGCTACAGGAGTCGCGGCGCGCCGCGCGCAGCGATGCCGAGGGCCTGCCGATCCTGCTCGAGGAGCAGGACCGTGGCCTGTGGGATCGCCAACTGATCGCCGAGGGCCAGGCGCTGATCGACGCCGCCTTCGCCGCTGGCGAGATCGGCCCCTACTGCCTGCAGGCCGCCATCGCCGCCCTGCACGCCGAGGCGCCCAGTGTCCCGGCCACCGACTGGGCGCAGATAGTCGGCCTCTACGACGTGCTGCTGGGCGTCGCGCCCTCGCCAGTGGTCGAGCTCAACCGCGCCGTGGCGCTGGCCATGCGCGACGGCGCCGAGGCCGGCCTGCGCCAGGTGGAGGCGATTCTCGAGCGTGGCGAGCTGGCCGATTACCACCTGGCCCACGCGGCGCGTGCCGATCTCAATCGTCGCCTGGGCCGCTGGGGCGAGGCGCGCAACGCCTACCAGCGTGCTTTGCAGCTGAGCCAGCAGGGCATCGATCGGCAGTTTCTCGAACGGCGTCTGGCCGCGCTGCCGAGCGCCTGAAATTTTTTTTCGCGGCGCTGTCGATTCGCCGATGCGCCGCTCGACCACTGGGTAAGGCAGCCCGTCATGCTGCCAGGGAGAACCACCGATGAAATACCTGTGCCTGATCTACAGCGACGAGAAAGTCCTCCACGACTCGCCGGACAGCCCGCGCGATGCCGAGTGCCTGGACTATGCCCAGACCATCCAGCAGAGCGGCCGCATGCTCGCCGCCGAGCCGCTGGAGCCGGTGGCCAGCGCCACCACGGTGCGCGTGCGCGGCGGCAAGCTGAGCGTCACCGACGGTCCCTTCGCCGAGACCAAGGAGCAGCTGGCCGGCTTCTACCTGATCGAGGCGCGCGACCTCAACGAGGCCCTGCAGATCGCCGGCGGCATTCCCGCCGCGCGGGTCGGCAGCGTCGAGGTGCGGCCGGTGCGCCAGTTGCAGGTTTGAGCTTTTCACCCCTCTCCCGTCGGGAGAGGGGGTTAGCCACCAGGGAGGAACAGCGATGAAGCCCGAGTATCCGAAAATCGCCAGCCGCGAGGAGTGGCTGGCCGCCCGCCTGCAACTGCTGGAGCAGGAGAAGGCCCTGACCCGTCAGCGCGATGCACTCAACGCCCAGCGCCGGCGACTGCCGATGGTGGAGATCACGACGGACTACCGCTTCACCGGGCCCGAGGGCGAGGTCGGCCTGGCCGAGCTGTTCGCCGGGCGCCGCCAGCTGATCGTCTACCACTTCATGTACCACCGCGACAGAGGCGAGGGCTGCCCGGGCTGCTCCTTCCTCACCGACAACATCGGCCACCTGGCCCATCTGCACGCCCGCGACACCAGCCTGGTGCAGGTCTCCAACGCGCCGCTGGCCGAGCTGCTGGCGTTCAGGCGGCGCATGGGCTGGAACCTGCCCTGGTACTCCTCGTTCGGCAGCCGCTTCAACTACGACTTCCACGTGACCCTCGACGAGAGCCAGGCCCCGGTGGAGTACAACTACCGCGACAAGACCGAGCTAGAGCGCCTGGGGCAGCTGGACATGGTCAAGGGCGAGCTGCCCGGTGCCAGCGTATTTCTGCGCGACGGAGACCGAGTCTTTCACACCTACTCCACCTACGCCCGCGGCCTGGACATGCTGATGAACGGCTTCCACTACCTCGACCTCACGCCTTTCGGCCGTGGCGAGGGCTGGGACGGCATGCCCGACCTGGAGGGCAAGGGCATGAACTGGACCCGCCTGCACGACCAGTACGACAGCACGCCGGCGGCCCAACACGACTGCTGCGCCTGAGCGCGAGGAGCGAAACCATGAGCACTGTACAGAGTGAACTGAAAGCCCTGGTCGACAGCTGGGAGGCGGCCAACCGCGACCGCGATGTCGAGGCCATTCTCGGCCACTACGCCGACGACCTGCTGGCCTTCGATGCCATCCTGCAGCTGCAATTCAAGGGCCGCGAGGTCTACAAGGCGCACTGGCAGGCCTGCCTGGAGATGTGTTCGGGGCCCATGAGCTTCGAGGTGCACCAGCTGCAGCAGTGGGGCGAGGGCGATGTCGGCTTCGGCCACTTCCTCTGCCACTGCGCCGGCACCGACGCCGAGGGCAACGCCCAGAGCTGCTGGATGCGGGTGACCCAGGGCTACCGCCGCATCGGTGGCCAGTGGCGCATCGTCCACGACCACTTCTCGGCGCCCTTCGACCCACAGAGCGGTCAGGCGCTGTTCGAACTGCAACCCTGAGTCAGGCTACCGGGTCACTGGAGTTGCTTGTCTCCCCTCTCCCACTGGTGGGAGAGGGGCGGGGGAGAGGGAGTTGACCGAGCACCCTCTCTCCAGCCCTCCCCCGTAAACGGGAGAGTGGCCATGTGCTGAGGCTGAGAAAACCGAGGAAACAACCACAATGCAAGGGAAGAAGAGCATGAGCATTCTGATAGTCGTCACGCTGCTGATCGCCGCTCTGGCGGCGTTCATAGCCACCCGCCCGGACCAGTTCCGCGTCGAGCGCGCGGCGCTGATCCAGGCGCCCGCCGCCGAGGTCTTCGCACGGGTCAACGATTTCCACCAGTGGCCGCACTGGTCGCCCTGGGCCAGGCGCGACCCGGCCATGCGCGTGGACTACGAGGGCGCCGAGCAGGGCGTCGGCGCCACCCAGCGCTGGGCCGGCAACAAGGAGGTGGGCAAGGGCAGCGCGACCATAGTCGAGAGCCAGGCCGGCGAGCGGCTGCGCATCCAGCTGGAGTTCGTCGAGCCCTTCCGCGCCAGCAACCTGGCCGAATTCCAGTTCCACCCGGAGGCCGGCGGCACCCGCGTGGTGTGGAGCATGGAGGGGCGCAACGGCTTCATCGGCAAGGCGATGGGCCTGATCTTCAACATGGACAAGATGGTCGGTGGCGACTTCGAGCAGGGCCTGGCCAGCCTCAAGGCCCTGGTCGAGGGGCAGAAAAGCTGAGGCCTGTGTCAGCTTCGAAGGCTCCTGCTCTACAATCGACGCTTTTCCGTCAGAGCAAGGAGCCGCCGTGGAACCGGTGATCGCGGTCGAGAACCTGAACAAGACCTACAAGTCCGGGCATCCGGCGCTGAAGAACATCAGCCTGGAGATCCGCCAGGGCGAGATTTTCGCCCTGCTGGGGCCCAACGGCGCCGGCAAGACCACCCTGATCAGCATCATCTGCGGCATCGTCAACCCGGGCGAGGGGCGGGTACGGGTCGCCGGTTTCGATATCAAGGCCGACTACCGCGCCGCGCGCTCGGCCATCGGCCTGGTGCCGCAGGAGCTGGTCAACGACGTGTTCGAAACGGTCTGGGCCACGGTGAAATTCAGTCGCGGCCTGTTCGGCAAGAAGCCCGACCCGCTCTACCTGGAGCAGCTGCTCAAGGACCTGTCGCTGTGGGACAAGCGCGACGCCAAGATCTTCGAACTGTCCGGCGGCATGAAGCGTCGGGTGATGATCGCCAAGGCATTGAGCCATGAGCCGTCGATCCTGTTCCTCGACGAGCCCACCGCCGGGGTCGACGTCGAGCTGCGCCGCGACATGTGGGCCATGGTGCGGCGCCTGCGCGAGCGCGGCGTGACCATCATCCTCACCACCCACTACATCGAGGAGGCCGAGGAGATGGCCGACCGCATCGGGGTGATCCGCAAGGGCGAGATCATCCTGGTGGAAGACAAGCGGGTGCTGATGCACAAGCTCGGCAAGAAACAGTTGAGCCTGCAGCTCAAGCATCCGCTGGCCTGCGTGCCGGCCGAGCTGGACAGCTATGGCCTGGAGCTGGTGGACCAGGGCCACGCCCTGCTGTTCACCTTCGACGCCCAGCGCGAGCACACCGGCATCGCCGAGCTGCTGCGCGACCTCGCCCAGCACGGCATCGACTTCAAGGACCTGCAGTCCAGCGAGAGCTCGCTGGAGGATATCTTCGTCAGCCTGGTCAAGGAGCGCGCATGAACCTGCAAGCCGTCAAGGCCATCTACCTGTTCGAGCTGGCCCGCACCTGGCGCACCCTGCTGCAGAGCATCGCCACCCCGGTGATCAGCACCTCGCTGTACTTCGTGGTGTTCGGCTCGGCCATCGGCTCGAGCATGACCGAGGTGCACGGGGTCAGCTACGGCGCCTTCATCGTGCCGGGGCTGATCATGCTGGCGCTGCTCACCGAGAGCATCGGCAACGCCTCGTTCGGCATCTACATGCCGAAGTACTCGGGCACCATCTACGAGATTCTCTCGGCGCCGGTGTCCTATTTCGAGATCCTGCTCGGCTACGTCGGCGCGGCGGCCACCAAGTCGGTGATCCTCGGCCTGATCATCTTCGCCACCTCGCACCTGTTCGTCGATCTCGAACTGGCCCACCCGTTCTGGGCCCTGCTCCTGCTGGTGCTGACCGCCATCACCTTCTGCCTGTTCGGCTTCATCATCGGCGTGTGGGCCGACGGCTGGGAGAAACTGCAGATAGTCCCGGCGCTGGTCGTCACGCCGCTGGCCTTCCTCGGCGGCAGCTTCTACTCCATCAGCATGCTGCCGGAGCTGTGGCAGAAGCTGACCCTGTTCAACCCGGTGGTCTATCTGATCAGCGCCTTCCGCTGGGCCTTCTTCGGCGTCGCCGACGTCGGCCTCGGCCTGAGCCTGGGCATGATCCTCGGCTTCCTGTTGGCCTGCGTGCTGACGGTGGGCTGGATCTTCAAGACGGGTTACCGCCTGCGTCACTGAGCGCAGGCCTTCCGGCGGCAAGAGGAGGGGCGACATGGAAAGTTTCAGCGGCGGCTGTCTGTGCGGCGCGGTGCGCATCCTGGCCACGGGGCGGCCCTACCGGGTCGGCATCTGCCACTGCCTCGACTGCCGCAAGCATCACGGCGCGCTGTTCAACGCCTGTGCGGTGTTCCCCCAGGCGGCGGTGCGCATCGAAGGCGAGGTGGGAGACTACTGCGGACGCTGCTTCTGCCCGCGCTGCGGTTCATCCGTGTTCGCCCGCACGGCGGACGAGATCGAGGTGCATCTGGGCGCCCTGGATGCCCCCGACCAGCTGCGCCCGACCTACGAGCTGTGGACCCTGCGCCGCGAGTCCTGGCTGCCGCCCTTCCCGCTGGCCAGGCGCTACGAGCGCGATCGCGACGCCGGGGGGAGTCGGGAGGAGCCGGCGTAAGGCGCGCCGTCCGCGGCTCCGGCAGGGGGGGGCGCTGGCAAAAAGGGGGTGATTACCTAGTATGAAATCAGCCGTTCCCTGAGCCAGAGACCATTCCTGCCATGAACATAAAGAGCAAGCTGTTGGCGAGCTTTCTGGTTGCCACCCTGGTGCCGGTGCTGATCGTGGCACTGTTGACCATCCGCAACGTCACCCAGCAGGCCGAGACGCACTTCCGCGAGTCCAGCAGCCTGGACGTGCGGCTGGTGGAAAACACCTTCGTCACCTTCTTCGACTCGGTGGGCCATACCGTTTCCGCCATGGCCGAATACCCCGCGGTCATGGACACCGCCGCCGGCGAGCTGAGCACTTACTTCGGCGAGGCGCGCAAGCCCGGCCAGGTCGCCACCGCCAACGGCGGTCGCGAGAAGCAGATCTTCGATTACTTCTCCAGCATCGGCAGCAACAACCCGACCCTGGGCTACGTCTACATGAGCGATGTGCATGGCGGCTATGTGGAGTGGCCGGGCACCGGCGACTATGGCGAATGGGACCCGCGCAAGCGCGCCTGGTTCACCATCGGCAAGGATGCCAACTTCCAGCTGGCGCGGCGCGACGGCTACTACTGGGAGCCGGACGACGCGGTCTATGTCTCGGTGGTCAAGGGCTTCAAGGACCTGTCCGGCAGCTTCGCCGGGGTGGTGGCGGTGGACGTGTCGCTCAAGGCCCTCACCGACATGACCCAGAAGATCCGCTTCGGCGAGACCGGCTTCTTCATGCTGGTGGAGAGCAGCGGCACCCTGCTGGTCGACGGCCACAAGCCGGAGAACAACTTCAAGAAGCTCGGCGAGCTGAAGCAAGACTACTTCCGGACCATCGAGCAGACCGACAACGGCCTGATCGAGGTGAACATCGACGGGGTCGACTACATGGCCAACGTCTACACCTCGGCGGGGCTGGGCTGGAAGTTCGTCGGCTTCATGCAGGCCGACGAGATCTTCGCCAGCGCCCATGAGCTGACCTGGCTGACCCTGGGCGTATCGGCGGTGCTGGTGGTGCTGTTCGGCCTCGCCGGGGTGGTCATCGCCAACCGCATCGTCACCCCGATCAACCTGGTCAAGGAGGGCCTGCGCACCATCGCCCAGGGCGAGGGCGACCTGACCCGCCGCCTGAACCTGCTGAGCCAGGACGAAACCGGCGAGCTGGCCAACTGGTTCAACCAGTTCATCGAGTCGACCCAGGCGATGATCAAGGTGATCAAGGACAACGCCATCAGCATGAGCGGGGTGTCCGACCAGACCAACGAGAGGGTCACGGCCATGGCCGCCAGCCTGCAGCGTCAGTCGAGCGCGGTGGAGCAGATCGTCACGGCGGTGACCGAGATGTCCTCCGCCGCCAACGAGGTGGCGCAGACCTGCGTGCGGACGGCCGACGCCTCCAAGCAGGGGCTGGAGGCGACCAGCAAGGGCAAGGAGGTGATCGCCCGCAGCACGGAAGGGGTCAACAAGCTGGGGAGCAGCATTCTGGAATCCAGCAAGGTGATTCAGGAACTGGAGCGCGAGACGGTGAGCATCAACAACATCCTCTCGACCATTCAGCAGATCGCCGAGCAGACCAACCTGCTGGCGCTCAACGCCGCCATCGAGGCCGCGCGCGCCGGCGAGCAGGGGCGCGGCTTCGCCGTGGTGGCGGACGAGGTGCGCAACCTGGCCAAACGCACCCAGGACTCCACCGGGGAGATCAACAACATCCTCAATCTGCTGGTCAACCGCATCACCGAAGTCACGGCGACCATGGAGCACAGCCTCGCCGAGTCCGGCAAGGCGATCGAGCTGTCCGGCGAGGTGATGGGCGCCTTCGAGAATATCGAGGGCGCGGTGCAGATGATCCGCGACATGACCATGCAGATCGCCACCGCGACCGAGGAACAGCACCTGGTGACCGAGGACATCAACCAGAACATAGTCGCCATCAACGACGCGGTCAGTCAGGTCTCGGGCCAGGCCATGGAAGTGGAACAGTACTCCCACGAGCAGAGCGAGCTGAGCCACGCGCTGAAGCAGCTGGTGGTGCGCTTTCGCACCGAGTGAGGCTGTTCGTCGTTCGGCGCAGGGTCTCGCGCGCGCGAGCCTGAGAAGCGGTTCAGCACTCGATGATGTTCACCGCCAGGCCACCCCTGGCGGTCTCCTTGTACTTGCTCTTCATGTCCGCACCTGTCTCGCGCATGGTGCGGATCACCCGGTCCAGCGAGATGAAGTGCTGGCCGTCGCCGCGCAGGGCCATGCGCGCGGCGTTGATCGCTTTCACCGAACCCATCGCGTTGCGCTCGATGCAGGGCACCTGGACCAGGCCGCCGACCGGGTCGCAGGTCAGGCCGAGGTTGTGCTCCATGCCGATCTCGGCGGCGTTCTCCACCTGCTGCACGCTGCCGCCGAGCACCTCGCACAGGGCGCCGGCGGCCATCGAACAGGCCACCCCGACTTCGCCCTGGCAGCCGACTTCGGCGCCGGAGATCGAGGCGTTCTCCTTGTACAGGATGCCGATGGCGGCGGCGGTGAGCAGGAAGCGCACCACGCCGTCGTCGTTGGCACCGGGCACGAAGCGCCGGTAGTAGTGCAGCACCGCCGGCACTATGCCGGCGGCGCCGTTGGTCGGCGCGGTCACCACACGGCCGCCGGTGGCGTTCTCCTCGTTGACCGCCAGGGCGTAGAGGTTGACCCAGTCCATCACCGTCAGCGGGTCGCGCAGGCTGGCTTCCGGGTTCTGGCTGAGCTGGCGGTGCAGGGCGGCGGCGCGGCGCTTGACCTTGAGCCCGCCGGGCATGATGCCCTCGTTGCGGCAGCCGGCATTCACACAGTCCTGCATCACCTGCCAGATGGCCAGCAGACCGGCGCGGGTCTCGGCCTCGGGACGCCAGGCGGCCTCGTTGGCCAGCATCAGCTGGCTGATCGACAGGTCGTGCTCGGCGCACAGGGCCAGCAGCTGCTTGGCGGTCTTGAAGGGGTAGGCCAGGGGCGTCTGGTCCTCGACGATGCGGTCGGCGCCGGCGGCGCTGTCGTCGACCACGAAGCCGCCGCCCACCGAGTAGTACTCGCGCGCACGGATCTGCAGGCCGGCGGCGTCGAAGGCGCGGAAGATCATGCCGTTGGGGTGGTAATCCAAGGGCTTGCGGATCATCGCCAGATGTTCCTTCTCGACGAAGCGGATCGGCTTGTCGCCGCCCAGCCTGAGCTCGCCGCTGGCGCGCATGGCGGCCAGGCGGCCGTCGATGCTGGCGGTGTCGACCAGGTCGGGCTGCTCGCCCTCCAGGCCGAGGAGCACCGCCTTGTCGCTGCCGTGGCCCTTGCCGGTGGCGCCGAGCGAGCCGTACAGCTCGACCCGCACGCTGGCGGTGGCGTCGAACAGGCCCTCGCGGCGCAAGCCCTCGACGAAGCGCGCGGCGGCGCGCATCGGCCCGACCGTGTGCGAACTGGAGGGGCCGATACCTATCTTGAACAGGTCGAAAACGCTGAGGGCCATGAAGCAATCCTGTGACTGTTTGGTCACAGCTTACACCCGATGCCGGCGGCG
Organism: Pseudomonas sp. CAU 1711; assembly: GCF_039888625.1. Classification (NCBI taxonomy): domain Bacteria; kingdom Pseudomonadati; phylum Pseudomonadota; class Gammaproteobacteria; order Pseudomonadales; family Pseudomonadaceae; genus Pseudomonas; species Pseudomonas sp. CAU 1711. The sequence continues at coordinate 7,583 of NZ_JBDQQT010000020.1, read as the reverse complement.
GGAGCGTCGCGGAAGCGACCTGCGCTTGCCTCAGCTCGTCTGCGCCCGCGCCATGAGCCTGCCCGGGCTGAGCGGGCTCCCCGGTTGGTCGCCGCGAGAGCGAAGCCCGGCGCGGCCGGTGGCGTTGGCGGCTTGCGGGGTAGCGCTTGGCCGTCGTGCAAGAACGATCAAGCGGCGGGCATACTGGCTGCCGATACTCCAGGGGCAACGTGAGGAGCGACCATGGACCCCGTCGGCAAGGCCCTCTGGCTGATCGAGAGCGATCTCGACGGCCGTCTCGATCTGCAAACCATCGCCGATGCCTGCGGCGTGTCGCGTTTCGGTCTGGCGCGGGCCTTCGTGCTCGCCACCGGCTGGCCGGTGATGCGCTATGCCCGGGCGCGGCGCCTGAGCCGTGCGGCCCTGAGCCTCGCGGCAGGCGCGCAGGACATCCTCGGCCTGGCCCTGGAGGCGGGCTATGGCTCCCACGAGGCATTCACCCGCGCGTTCCGCGAGCAGTTCGGCATCACGCCCGAGGCCCTGCGGGCGCGCGGCCACCTGGATGGCATCGAACTGAGGGAGGCCTTGCGCATGCAACCGACCAGCACTTTGCAACTGCCCGAACCGCGCTTCGAGGAGGGCGAGGAGTTCCTCGTCGCCGGGCTCGGCGAGCGTTTCACCTTCGACAAGTCCCAGGGCATCACGGCCCTCTGGCAGCGCTTCGTACCCTATCTCGGGCGCATACCCGGGCAGCAGGGCTGGGAGACCTTCGGCCTGTGTCACAGCCCGGACGAGGAGGGCGGCTTCGAGTACATCGCTGGGGTGCGGGTGAACCGGGTAGACGAGCTGCCGCCCGGCTTCACCCACCAGCGCCTGGCGGCGCGGCGCTACGTGGTGTTCGAACACCGCGGGCATATCTCCAGCATCCACGAGACCTTCGCCGCGATCTTCCAGCGCTGGCTGCCGAGCTCCGGCCTGCAGGCGGCGGACGCGCCGGAGTTCGAGCGCTACAGCGCCGACTTCAACCCCATGACCGGCGCCGGCCGGGTCGAGGTCTGGGTGCCGCTACAGGGCTGATCGGCCTACACTGCGGGTATCGTTTCCCGCAGTATCCTCCGATGCCCGTCGCCTTCCTGCGCCTGCTGCTTGCCGCCCTGTTCGCCGCATCCGTTCCGCCCTTGGCCGCGGAGCCTGAGCGCGAGTACCGCGTGGGCGTGGAGGACGTCGACTACTACCCGATCTACTCCGCCGCGCCGCCGGACTGGCGATATCGCGGTTACGCCCGCGAGCTGCTCGACCTGTTCGCCGCCCAGGAGGAGCTGCGCCTCACCTATGTGGTGCTGCCGGTGCGGCGCCTGGCCCAGGTCTACTGGAACGGCGGCGTCGATCTGGTGTTCCCCGACAACCCGCGCTGGGCGGCCGCGAGCAAGCCGGCCGGCATCCTCTACTCCAAGCCGCTGCTGCGCTTCCAGGACGCCATGCTGGTGCTGCCCGAGCGTCTCGGCCAGCCGCGCGAGAGCTTCCGCCGGCTGGGCTTCATCCGCGGCTTCACGCCCTGGAAGTTTCAGGACGACATCGCCGCCGGACGGGTCAGCATCCACGAGGCGCCCAATCCCGAGGGGCTGATCCACATGGCGCTGGCCGGGCGGGTCGACGCCGCCAATATGGCCCGACAGGTGGCTTTCTATCATCTCCGACAGCAAGGTCGACCCGGCGCCCTGGTGGAGGAGCCGAACCTGCTGTCGATCGGCGACAGTTACTACCACCTGTCCAGCATCCGCCATCCCGAGCTGGTGCGGCGCCTCGATGCCTTCCTGGTGCGCGAGGCGAAAGCGGTGCAGGCGCTGCAGGACAAGTACGGATTCTGACTTGATCCGCCCGTGCCCTGGCGCGATAGTCGGCCCGGCCAGACGCACTCCGGGAGCGCAGCCATGCCTGAACCGACGCCGCCGCGCGGCGACCTGATCGACACGCCGTTGGGCCCCATGCTCGCCCTGCTGGACGAGCGCGGCGCCTTGCAGCGCCTGGAGTTCCTCGACGACGAGGTGCACGAGCCGCTGCTCTGGCGTGGCTGCGAGCTGCGCCGCGATGCCGCCGCCGTGGCGCCCGTGGCCCGCCAGCTGGAGCAGTACTTCGCCGGCCGACGACGGGTCTTCGAGCTGGCGCTGGCGCCGCTGGGCAACGCCTTCCTGCAGGAGGCCTGGCTGCACCTGCGCCAGGTGCCCTACGGCACCACCCTGAGCTACGGCCAACTGGCCCTGCGACTGGCACGCAAGACCTCGGCGCGCGCCGTGGGCCGCGCCAATGCGGTCAACCCCATCGCCATCATAGTGCCCTGCCACCGCATCATCGGCGCCGACGGCAGCCTCACCGGCTACGCCGGTGGCCTGCGGCGCAAGCAGGCGCTGCTGGAGCTGGAGGGCGTGCTGCCCGGGCAGCAGGCGCTGTTCTAGAGCGGTAGAATCCCTGCCACGTCCCTTATCGAGAGCATCCCGTGGAGCTACAGCCGGGCTTCGTCCTGACCCGCCATTGGCGCGACACCCCCGCCGGTAGCGAGGTCGAGTTCTGGCTGGCCACGGACGCCGGACCGCGACTGCTGCGCCTGGCGGCTCAGCCGTCGGTGGCCTTCATTCCAGCGGCGCAGCGCACGCAGGCCGAGACGCTGCTGCGCGGCGAGCAAGGCGTGGAGCTGCGCCCGCTGGGCCTGCGCGATTTCCATCAGCGCCCCGTGCTGGGCCTGTACTGCGCCTCCCAGCGCCAGCTGCTCAAGCTCGAGAAACGCCTGCGCCAGGCTGGGGTGGACGTCTACGAGGCCGACATCCGCCCGCCGGAGCGTTACCTGATGGAGCGCTTCATCACCGCCCCGGTGCTGTTCGACGGCACCCCGGATGCCCAGGGAGTGCTGCACGACGGCCGCCTCAAACCGGACCAGCACTATCGCCCGCAACTGCGCCTGGTCTCGCTGGATATCGAGACCAGCGAGCGCGGCGATCTGTACTCCATCGCCCTGGAAGGCTGCGACCGGCGCCAGGTGTATATGCTTGGCGAGTGTCCACAAGTAGCCCCCGAAGTCGACTTCGAGTTGGCCTACTGCTCCAGCCGCGCCGAGTTGCTGGAGCGGCTCAACGCCTGGCTGGCCGAGTTCGATCCGGACGCCATCATCGGCTGGAACCTGGTGCAGTTCGACCTGCGCGTGCTGCAGCGCCACGCCGAGGAACTCAAGGTACCGCTGCGCCTCGGCCGTGGCGGCGCCGAGATGCACTGGCGCGAGCACCGCAGCCACAACCACTACTTCGCCGAGGCCGCCGGGCGGCTGATCATCGACGGCATCGAGGCGCTGCGCTCGGCCACCTGGAACTTCCCCTCGTTCAGCCTGGAGAGCGTGGCGCAGAGCCTGCTCGGCGAGGGCAAGGCGATCGACACGCCCTATGAGCGCATGGACGAGATCAACCGCATGTTCGCCGAGGACAAGCCGGCCCTGGCCCGCTACAACCTCAAGGACTGCGAGCTGGTCACGCGCATCTTCGCCCACACCCGACTGATCGACTTCCTCCTCGAGCGCGCCGCCGTCACCGGCCTGCCGGCCGACCGCAGCGGCGGCTCGGTGGCCGCCTTCACCCACCTGTACCTGCCGGCCATGCACCGCCTCGGCTTCGTCGCCCCCAACCTGGGCGACGTGCAGGGCGAGAACAGTCCCGGCGGCTTCGTCATGGATTCGCGTCCGGGCCTCTACGAGTCGGTGCTGGTGCTGGACTACAAGAGCCTGTATCCCTCGATCATCCGCAGCTTCCTGATCGACCCGGTGGGCCTGATCGAGGGCCTGCGCCAGCCGGACGACGAGCACTCGGTAGCGGGTTTCCGTGGCGCGCGCTTCTCGCGCACGGCGCACGTCCTGCCGGCCATGGTCGAGCGCGTGTGGCAGGGCCGCGACGCGGCCAAGCGCGCCGGCAACGCGGCGCTGTCGCAGGCGCTGAAGATCATCATGAACTCCTTCTACGGCGTGCTCGGTTCCAGCGGCTGCCGCTTCTTCGATCCGCGCCTGGCCTCGTCCATCACCCTGCGCGGGCACGCCATCATGCGCCGCACCCGCGAGCTGATCGAAGCCGAGGGCTACCAGGTCATCTACGGCGACACCGACTCCACTTTCGTCTGGCTCGGCCACGAGCACGACGACGAGGCGGCCGCGCGCATCGGCCGGGCGCTGGTGCAGCGGGTCAACCAGTGGTGGTGCGAACACCTGCGCACGGAGCTGGGCCTGGACAGCGCCCTGGAGCTGCAGTTCGAGACCCACTACCGGCGCTTCCTCATGCCCACCGTGCGCGGCGCGGAAGAGGGCAGCAAGAAGCGCTACGCCGGTCTGGTGCATCGTCCGAACGGCGAGGAAGAGATGGTGTTCAAGGGTCTGGAAACGGTGCGCACCGACTGGTCGCCGCTGGCCCAGCGCTTCCAGCAGGAGCTGTATCGGTTGATCTTCGAGCGCCAGCCGCATCGCGACTATGTGCGCGACTACGTGCGCCGTACCCTGGCCGGCGAGCTGGACGAGCTGCTGGTCTACCGCAAGCGCCTGAAACGCCAGCTCGGCGACTACCAGCGCAACGTGCCGCCGCATGTGCGCGCCGCGCGCCTGGCCGACGAGTACAACGACCGCCTGGGCCGCCCACGGCAGTATCAGCGCGGCGGCTGGATCGCCTACCTGATCACTGTAGCCGGCCCCGAGCCGCTGGAAATCCGCCGCTCGGCCATCGACTACGAGCACTACGTACAGCGCCAGCTCAGGCCGGTGGCGGACGCCATCCTGCCCTTCGTAGAGGACGACTTCACGGCCCTGATCGATCGGCAGATGGGGTTGTTCTAGGCAGCCCGCCACATCTGGAGACCCTCCCGCTTGGGCGAGGGCTACCGTTACTTTGCGGCCCGTGGGCCAGGGTGCAGAAGTACTCGGCCAGGCTTACGGCTTGTCCGGCGCCTTTCTGGCGGATGCCTTCTTATCCAGGATGCGCACTTCTCGCTGCGGGAAGGGAATTTCGAAGCCGTGCTCTTGCAGCGCCTCCAGAATCATCAGCAGCAGGTCGCCGCCGACGCGATTGCGGCCGTCGTCGACCCCCTCCATCCAGAACTCGACGAACATGTTGATGCCCGAGTCGCCGAAGCTGTCGATCTCGCAGTCCGGGCGTTCCTCGATGGGCACGTCGTCGCCGCTGAACACCTGCGGGTGGCTGGCGACCACGTCCTTGATGATCCCGATCAGCTTGCGGATATCGGAGTCATAGGAGACCGAGAAGTCGACGCGATAGCGCTGGCTTTTGTCCTTGTGCGTCCAGTTGGTGAATATCTCGGCGATGAACTTCTCGTTCGGCACCACGATGTCTTTGCCGTCGTAGGTCTCCAGCGTGGTCGAGCGCATGTTCAGCTCGCGCACGATGCCCGTGCGACCATCTTCCAGTTCGACGTAATCGCCTATCGATACCGAGCGGTCCAGCAGGATGATGATGCCGGAGATGAAGTTGGACGCGATTGCCTGCAAGCCGAAGCCCAGGCCGACACCCAGCGCACCGCCAAATACCGCGAGCGTGGTCAGGTTGATCCCCATGATCTGCAGCAGCAGCAGGAAGATCAGGAAGAATATGCCGACCTCGAAAAGCTTCGCCGCCACTTCCCGAGTGCGTACGTCGAGGTTCTCCTGGTGGGAGATGAAGTCGCGCCCCGTCCTGCTGCTGATGCGCCCGAGCCAGAACAGGAAGGAGCCGAAAATGGCGACGCGCGCGATACCGTAGACCGAAATCTCGATGTTGCCGATGTTGACCGAGATGGATTCGAGAATCTCGATCAGCCCCGCCAGCAAGCCGACCATGTGCAGAAACAGCAGGGGAACACCCAGCCACTTGAGTGTCGTGGCCAGCAGCTTGTTGGCGACGAAGTTACGAATGATCGACAGAAAGATCAGGATCATCGAAACGATCAGCGCGGCCTGCACCAGCCAATCCTGGCTCAGCAGGTTCTCGCTGATCTCGGCCGATACCCGCAGCATCAGGATGGCGGTCACCGGGAAGATCAGGTCGCTCAGTTTCTTCGCGAATACACGAAACGAGCGGGAGGTGGTTTCTTCAGTGCCGCCGCCGAGAAACGGCGCGTGCTTCTGGATGCGGTTGGCGATCAGCCATGCGACGATGTAGATCGTCAGGACGATGCCGATCTGCGTATAGGTTTCCGTCTGGATCAGTATCTTTTCTACGACATCGGCGGACTGCTGGAACTGCTTTTCGAGCTTTTCAAACATCATTTATGGCAATCCCTATATCGCTCCCGAGAGGCGTGCTCGCTGTGCTTGCGAAGCTTGGCCAGCAGCAATGCCCGGTATAGGTAACCTTTATAGCCTCAGGTTTCCGGCCAAGGCCAGCCTAGAACCAGTGCTGCTTTAGCGGCAGCGCATCAGGATCGTCGGGACAGCATTGAGTAGAGCGACGCATCGACTGCCCCATGGCCAGGCCGCTCGAGCGAGCGCCGCATCTTTCGTTCGGCGTCGACCCGTGGGGAGCTCCAGGCGGAAGCAGAACGCTCCTTGGCGGTCCTAGGGCAGGTAGAGGCGGGATTCACGAGGGGGCACCTGCCGAAATGACGGGCTCAGACAGCGCAATGCCCCGAAGTGGAGGGTGTCCGAAATTTTGTGTAACCGGCTGATGATCGACACTGTCGCCCCCAGACCGGAGACACCATGAGCAAGACGCAATCCCCCTATTACCGACGAGCTGTCGGATCGCTGCAATGCCCGCTCTTGGCTCCCTCCAAACTCAATAGTTACACCGCGCCTGTTATTGGTTCTCTCGAAGTCGTAGCGGGCTTCCCGACAGCAAGTCACTCGCTCTCAGGGCTAGGCCTCAGGTTTCAGTTGCCTGATCTGGGCGTTTGAGCTGCTCGGATGCCTCTTTGGCTGACGCTAGTTTCTTGAGGTACTTCGTCATTCCGGTTTTGCCGCCGGGGACCTGCTCGATCTTGCCGCCATCGGCGAGAAATTTATCAACCTGCCCCATGAGCTTGGAGCGAGTGCTTTCCTTTGCATCATCCATTCTCTTGTCACCCTGGTAGCGGTTCATAGGCAGTGCCTAAAGGGCAGGACTGCCTCTGTGGGGAGGGCGTGAGGGTGGGCATCCAAGTACTGCTTGAGGGCTTTGATGATCACCGCGCAGTTGTCGAGGCTTTCCTGGGCATGCAGCAGCTGATTTTTTGCAGCCGGGGAACAGGCGTGCTCGGAAGCCTCATGAAGGCTGTCATTGGCCATGCTCAGGCAGTTGCCAGCGATATGGAGCGCGCTGTGGAACTGTTCGCCATTCATGTTGACTCTCCTAGCCCGAACAAAAGGAAGAAGGACTCCACCAGGGCTCGGAACAGATGAGTCTTCACCATCCCCCTCTATGAACCCCCAGCGCAATGACTTTCTGGAATAACTGACTTTTATTGGACGGTCGGTCTGTTTGCCGTGCGATTTAGGGAAGGTCTGAAGTAGAGCGGTTTTTCTGGCTGACTTCGGCCTTCGCCAATTTTGAAAGCGGCCAGTGGGTCAAAATCGACCAGATGGCTCGCTCATTTCGGTGTTTCTGGCCGCCGCA